>CAZRLV010000530.1:0-2279 GCA_964600955.1 uncultured bacterium | reverse complement strand
AGGTTTTTTAAACCATCGCGCATGGAGAACTTCGTACGAGGGCATCTCTCAGCACAATGAAAGCTCACTGAGAACACCAGGACAAAAATTAAGGAAAAAAACTTCACTGAGAGCACCATTAAAGTCTATGGCATTTCGCTAAACTGTCAAGAAAGCCCCCGTCTCTGCTATAATCCGGGCTCAGAGATCAAGATGAAAATTATCAGCTATAACATCCTGCGGGGCGGTCAATTTGAGGCGGGGAACCGCCTGGGGCAAATTGTGAATTTTCTGGGCGAGGAAGATCCACTGATTTGTGGCCTGTTTGAGTGCGATCATTTTGAAGCCAATGAAATGAAAATCGCCAGGCTATTTGAGTCTGAGCTGGGCAAAAGAGTTGCTTTGCACCGTACTCGAAGCAAGTCGCATATCGCGATTCTCTATGATGACAGCCTGACCCTGCTACGAGTTTTAACCTTTGATCGATTTCTTTATCACGGGCTTCTCGCAGTTGACTTTCAGTATCAAGACCTGGAGTTTCGTGTGGTACTGGTTCACTTGAACCCCTACTCAAGTGAACTTCGTCTGATTGAATCCCAAATTCTGACACAGATTGCTCTTCGCTCTGAGCACACCTTAATTATGGGAGATTTCAACTGCCCCCCCCCTGGATCAGATCTGAATATAGAGGACTTTAAGAAAACATTTCAAGCCAGAACAACCAACCACCTCAAAGAACTCGACACCCGAGGAATTCAACATATCATTACTAGTGGGTTTTCAGACTTGTGGCAAGATCTAAATCCCGCAGACCAGGATGGGGGAACCTATCCCACTCCTCTGGGAGAGAAAGATCAGGAGTATCCACATCCGGTCCGTATTGATTATTTTTTCGGCTCAGGATTATTTCGTGAGAATTGCGTACGTTGTGACGTTATAAAATCCGATCTTCTCGACTGTACTTCGGACCATTATCCAATCTTGAGTGAATTCGAGCTCTAACCATGATCCCTACAGCACTTCGAAAAACCATTCAAGTTACTATTCTAGGGGTTCTGTTCTATGCCCTTTTCTTTTTCATAAATCAAGATCAGACTCCCCCCTTTAAAAACAGGGTAGGTGAATTCTTGAAACAACCCCCGAAAATTACATGGCTCAGCGAAGGAATCCAAAATAAAGCATTGCCAACACTCCTGATTCGCTGGGAGCCCTGGTGTCCTTCCTGCATTCGATCTATTCCGGAAAATAATGAGCTTTATAAAAAATACAAAGGTCAGTTGAACATGGCCGGACTGACGGCCCAATGGGATGACGGAACACGAGAACTGGCAAGAAGCCTGATCACTTACCCCATTGGTCAGGATCCATCCAACCAGCTCGATCAATTTTTTGAAGTGCGAGCAGTCCCTTTTTATGTCCTGATGAACTCTGAAAATCAAGTTCTCTATCAAGGCAATAAAATCACTGAAGCGACCCTAAAAAGATTCTTTTCCCTTTATCCGAACACGTAGAAGATAGGCTGAAGACAAGATGGATCCCCCGATCAAACGGTCGTAAAAAATCTTCATCTTCATTCTGAATTCTGTCTTCTGTCTCCTGAATTCCTATCTTCCCCCTCCGCCCCAAACGGTACACTTTTTCACGGTATAGGGTTTGCCTGTATTAGATTGTGCGAACTCTCTATTTTACCTTGGCTCTGCTTTGTCTTTTGACCCCTCGGTTTTATACCGGAGACGAGGTCAATACCGTCAATTTCCAGGGATTTCTTCAGGCTGGAGACACAGGCGCTCCAATCAATGGAACCTACTCCATGCGTTTTATCATCCACCAATCAGGGAGTTCGCCCCTGGATGAAGTGCCTGAAATTCTTTGGGAAGGAGTGAGGGAAAAGGTAAATGTTAAAGACGGGATCTATTCGGTGCGACTTGGAGAATTTCCCGATCTGCCCATTACAAAAGAGATATTTGTCATTTCTAATCTTGAACTGACCATAGAAATCGTACGATTTGGTACAAACGACAGCCCTTCCTACCTAAGTGGTATCAGTATAGATTCCAATCCATATTCTGTCTCTTCAGTCTCAAAAAAGGGTGAAGATGAAAAGCAGGGAACGCTGACTATTGTTCCAGATACTACACCCCGTAAGGATGAAATCGGCCTACTTGAGCTTAGAGATCCGAATAAAGAGAGCCTTACCCATGAACTAAAGATTGAAGGAGAAGGTACAGGCCTCGTCATTAGTTTTCCAAATGAAATGCGTCTGGTTGATCACAGTGGTACCGATTCCGGGTTGCCAGACC
>CAZRLV010000529.1:0-2283 GCA_964600955.1 uncultured bacterium | reverse complement strand
CTTATAAACCGATAATTTACAATTTTGCGGATTTGAATCCCATTCCATGGACAAGACTTTACAACGTTCCGCTTCTGGAATGGATTTAAAATCAAGCCCCTCAAGTTCCTCTCCCTGACGGCTTAATACCGCCTCCTTGACCGAGGCTCCAAAGACCTGATCTACGCGCTCTTCACTCATATCCTCCTCATATAGGTCGAAAACCGAGAGGATCTTCTTGTGCAAATCCAGGGTTGCTGCCCGCTCTTGGGCTGGCTTAAGCCCCATGGCAAACAAAGACAGGAGAAAACTGCAGATAAAACAAATTACGGCTGCATAGAGCAGGGTATAGATATTATCACTCATGATGTCTCCTCCTCGTGTTGGTATGAGCCTTTAGAACCCAATAGTCAATGAAGGGAGCAAAAATATTCATAAATAAAACCGCTAGCATCATCCCCTCTGGATAAGCTGGATTGATCACACGAATCAAAATAGCCAGCCCTCCGATGCAGAGCCCGTAGATCCACTTCCCCATGCGGGTACCCGAGCTTGACACAGGATCTGTAGCCATAAATACAGCACCGAAGGCAAAGCCTCCCGCGACAAGATGATAATGGGGAGGAAGATGATAAATTCCCGATAAAGAAGCTGGAGCAAGAAGCCAAAGCAGAGTACTCACCGCCGCACCCCCCAAAAAACAACCGATGATGGTGCGATAATTTCCCACACCCACGATGACCAGAAACAAGCCCCCCAGCAGGCAAGCCAGGGTCGAGGTCTCACCCACTGAGCCGGGCACAAATCCAAAAAACAAGTCATTTAAACTAAAATTCGCTTGCGAAAGACTCTGAACCACATCCTTATGCGCTGGAGTGGCTGCCGCCGCAGCCAGTGGTGTAGCCCCTGAAAAACCATGCACAACCGCAGTCTCATTACCAGGTAAGCTAACCCAAACATTGTCGCCCGACATACGACCCGGATACGTAAAAAAGCAAAATGCACGGGCCACCAGTGCCGGATTGAGAATATTCATACCAGTGCCGCCAAATACCTCTTTACCAATCACCACACCAAAAGACACGCCAATAGCCGCTTGCCACCAGGGAAGTGTCGGGGGAAGAACCAGAGGAAAAAGCAAACCGGTGACCAGAAACCCCTCATTGATAGGATGCTTTCGAACCACCGCGAAGAGAGCCTCCCAGGCTCCTCCCACGGCATAGGAAATTATGATCAGGGGAACCACCTGGATCAAGCCCGATAGAAAGCAGTCGGCCATGGAAACGGCACCCGACTGAGCCATCTGGCTCTGGTAACCCGCATTATAGATTCCAAACACCAGCGCGGGAACCAGGGCAAGAATCACCATGGACATGAAGCGCTTATTATCTACGGCATCACGCACATGGGGGCCGGAGGAAGTTGTGTGAACCGGCGAGAACAAAAAGGTATCCGCAGCATCAAAAGCCGGCTCAAAGGCATGCAAAGGCTTGCCTTTCGCGAATAAGTCCCTCCTGGAGTTTTCTAAAATTCGTAGCAGAAATTTCACCTCAAGACTCCTTCATTATCGTATCCAGTCCGCCCTTGATGATCTGCTCCACTTCAATCTTCGAGGGACAGACATAGGTACAGAGACCACATTCAACACAGTCAAGAATCCCAAGTTCCTCACACTGATCATAGTCCTCGGCTAAAACGGACTTAAAAAGGAACTGAGGGAGGATTTGCGTCGGGCAAACATCCTCACAGTGAGAACATTGAATACAGGCACGTTCTTCCCCCTGACAGGAGGTTGAGATATCATATTCAGGTTTCGAGAAGACCGAGGACAAAAACACCCTGGAGAAAGAATAGCGATCCAAACCAGGCCAGACAAAGCGCAAAAACTCTCTCTCTAGCCCTTCAGGAATAATTTGCAGAGCATGGGAATAAAATCCGATGAACCCGGTCTCCTGAACCGTAAAACCCTTAAAAACCCCACCGGAAATATAGCGTTTTGGCCCGTCTTGCACATCTCCCTGGGTCAAGGTCGTGATACTGGAACCGGCATAGGTTTCTACATAACGAGGTCGGATACACTGAGAGCCACCAACGCTTATGACCCGTATGGGGTCTAATTTTCCAGTCTCAAAGAGATTGACAATCGCCACCAGATCCTGGGCATTGATATACCAATTAACTTCATTCTTCTTTAACGGTGACATGTGGTAACTCTGAACATGAGGGCAACCCGCTGGATAAACCGCATCTGTTCGAATAAGAGATGCCTCTTCAATCTGCTCCAAAGCTTCGGGGTATGCCTCG
>CAZRLV010000528.1:0-2307 GCA_964600955.1 uncultured bacterium | reverse complement strand
GCTGAGCCCTCTTTTTCAGTGGCTTCAGTAGCTACAGAAGGCTCAGCGGCTTTCTCCTCTTCTTTCTTAGCTTTAACCGGTTCCGACCCGGGCTCCTCCACCTTTTTTTCGGTGGCCTTCTTAGCCGTAGTCTTCTTGGTTGTGGCTTTCTTGGCAGCGGTTTTTTTAGTCGCGGCCTTTTTAGGCTTGGCAACGGTGCTTCTTTCAGCCTCCTCCTGGAGGATTTCAGCTTTCAGCGAAGCCAGTTGTTCCAGACTCTGTCCGGAAGACTGATCTGATTTGGCATCGTTGTCTTTGTTGTACTCTTCGCATGCAGATCGTTCCAGCTCTTTTTCAGCGCTTTTGATGGAAAGCACGATCCGCTTGTCCTGGGTATTGAATTCCATCATCTTGGCATTAACTTCATCACCATCTCGAACTTCAGCTCCCATATGTTTGGTGGGCACATAGCCGACCACTTTCTCAGCCAGTTCAAGAATACAGTCCCCTTCGGCAGAGACTTCTTTTACCTTGGCTTTAACAATGCTCTTGAGCGGATTCTCTGACAGGAATTGATCCATGGGATCGTCTGAGACCTGCTTTAGACCCAGTGAGATTTTACGTGCGCCCATATCAATGTTTAAGACTTTCACCGAAACGGTATCTCCCTCACTAATCCGATCTGATGGGTGGTCAATCTTCTCAGTCCAAGACATATCCGAGACATGCAAGAGTCCGTCAACCCCGTTTGAAATCTCAATGAAGGCTCCAAAATTTGTAATATTGGAGACTTTTCCGGTAATGATGGTTCCCACTGGATACTCTTTGGTGACCTGAAACCATGGCTCTTCGGTCAACTGCTTGATTCCAAGGGATATTTTGCGTGAATTCGGCTCGACTTCAAGAACCTTACACTCGATCTTTTGGTCGACCTGAAGAAAGTCTCCCGCGTTATCATAATGCTCGTTCCATGAGAAATCTGAGATATGGATCATCCCTTCCACGTTTTCCGCAATCTCAACAAAGGCACCGAAGTTTGTCAGGCCTGTTACGGTCCCCTCGGCCACTGTACCGACTGGAAATTTTTCGGAAACATCAGTCCATGGATCCTGCGTAACCTCTTTCATGCTCAGGGAGATCTTGCGGTTCTCACGGTCCATAGCAACGATTTTAACTTCAATCTCGTCGTCCACTTGTACCAATTGCTTGGGGTGTGTGACCTTGTTCGACCAGCTCAAATCTGAGATATGTACCAGGCCCTGGATTCCGTCCTGAATCTCAACGAAGGCTCCAAAATCCGTAACATTGCGGATATGGCCCTTGATGATTTGACCCACGCCAAATTCGTCAAAGGTCTTTTCCCATGGATCTTCCTGACATTGCTTGATCCCCAGCGAGATCTTGCGTGAATCCTTCTCGTAATTCAAAACCTTAACTTCCAGCTCTTCACCGATTTTGAGAATCTCTTCGGGGTGTTTGATGCGCTGAGTCCATGAGATATCCGAGACGTGGACAAGTCCTTCAACGCCTTCGGCCAGCTCCACAAAGGCACCGAAATGTGTAATATTCTTGATCACTCCTGTTTGTGTTGATCCTACGACAAAGCGACTCTCTATCGATGACCATGGGTCATCCGTGAGTTGCTTTATTCCCAGGGAGATCTTTTCACGGCTGCGGTCGATGTTTAAAATCTTGACCTGAATCTGGTCTCCAAGTTTTACAACGGATCCAACAGACCGTACATGAGCCCAGGACATATCTGCTTTGTGCAGAAGCCCGTCAATCTGACCATCAAGGATGGAGACGAAGGCCCCATAGTCTGTAATGTTTTTAACCACTCCTTCACAGACATCGCCCTCTTTGAGAGTTTGAAATATATGTTCAATATTTCGGCGGCGCTCTTCTTGGAGAATCTCTCTGCGCGAGAGGACCATATTTCTTCTGCGTCGATTGAACTCAATGATATTGAATTCATATTCTTTACCAATATATTTTTCAAGGTCATATTCCTGATGGAGGCTCATGAGCGATCCTGGGATAAATGCCTTAAGGCCCTGGCAGTCTCCATTGAGTCCACCCTTAACCTTGCTGTGGATCTTTGCAGTCACGCGCTCACCCTTGTCGAAGGCTTCCGAAGCGGTTTCCCAGGCTCTGGAGGTTTCAGCCTTTATTTTGGAGAGAATCAAGGTGCTGTCATCAAGGTTTTGCACGACCATGACATCAATTTCCTGACCCAGGGAAGGGGGTAGTTTGTCTTTGGCGAATTCACTCAAGGGAACCACTCCCTCATTTTTTGCCTGAATATCCAGGTAAACGTCCTTTCCGTCA
>CAZRLV010000527.1:0-2308 GCA_964600955.1 uncultured bacterium | reverse complement strand
TACTCAACAACTCCCGCCCCTGCATTTGCAAGAACCAAGCTAGAAGGCAAAAACCGTTGTCGCAGTTACGGGGCTTTATGGTGGCTCAACCGTCCCACCCCGCAAATAAACTGTGCACGACCCTACCCAGATGCACCGGCTTCAGCCTATATGGCCCTTGGACACCACGGGCAGAGTATGGTTCTCTTGCCGGAGCAAAACATCATTCTAGTTCGTAACGCTGTGGATAAAGGAGGTAGAATGGATATGAACCAATACCTCAAACTCCTGCTTGAAAGTCTTGAACCATGAATTTAAGGAAGATCTGTCTAAGCCTGCTTCTCATGACCCTGCTGGGTCTTCAGGGCTGTTCGCCCATCCTTAAGATGATCCCCGCCCATTTTGCCAAGGAGTTTTGCTCTTGTTATTACGTGGTGGGTCAAACCCAGGAGTATTGCGAAGATTATGCGAATGAGTATATTCCTATCAGTGGGTATGAAATACTAGAATCAGAAAAAGAAATCATCGCCCGCGGGCTGGGACAGGAATCCCTGGCCCGCTTCATCTCACAGAAGTTTGGTTGTAAACTCGTAAAGTAGATCTAATCCGCAGGGCTGTGGTTTCTACTGCGTCATCCTATGGCTTGACCAGGGGATCCATTCAAATGGTCGAAAAGCTTGCTTAGGCACGAATCATCGAATAGAAGAGGAAGATGGATCCCCCGATCAAGTCGGAGGATGACGGGGATTGGGTGTCGGAGAATGACGTGCTATGGGCATTCATGCCGTTCTACGGCTTAACTTAATGACATTGGAATCGAGTTCAGCATGACAGAGTTTTGGGGCATTCATGCTCCGCGATAGCTTAATCTAGGCTTTGAGAGGACTATTTGTAGAATCCTACCCAAATCTGAAACCTGCTGGCGCATCTTACGTAGATCAGGTAACGTACTCGTCTTCACTTGATATCCTGGAGTCTTGAAATGTTCAAATCCAAACTGCTTCTCGCCTTCGTTACAGTACTTCTGATCTCTCTGCCTACTTGCCTGAATGCAGAAAGTTTGAGCACAGAGGACATTGCCATGTCCTCGAACTCCGTTTTTTCAGGACCCAGTTCTTATTTTGAGGTGAGCCGGCGGCTTAAATTCAACACCAGTAGCGAACTGGTACAGAGACAGGGAATCAGCATTTTCGAGTTGATCGGAGGACTCACGGGGCTGGGTAAAAAGTTTCGAGGACGTCTCAGGGATACAACCACCGAACCCTCGGACTTCAAACCCGCAGAAAACAAGCTTTTGCACTCCAGAGGTGTTTGCGCAGAGGCCACCTGGGAGATGACAGAGGACACAGGGGCCAGCGGCCTGTTTGAAGCCGGCACGATAATCCCAGCCATCGTACGCTTATCCGGGGGGACAGATGCCAGTGTTTGGCAGGAAGGCGAAACCCGAATTTTTGGATTTGCCATCAAGCTGTTTCCGACTCAGAACAAAAAGCAAAAAATCCCAAGCGCCAATATCTTCTTGATGAGTCAGGGGGGGCTAGAGGGAGACACCCGCCAAGGCTTTTTCTCCAAACCCGAAGGCGAGGTTGTCTTTAGTAATGTCATCCCTGAACCCAGTGGATTTGCTTTGAAAATGCTGGGGAAGTTATTCAAGAAATTTGATCGAATTGTGGTGGAGAGACCGCTTTATCCGGTTGCCATCATGAACCAGTATTCCGAGCCTATTGCAGAGCCCAAAACTCCTTTCAAGATCAACCTTAGAGCACAGGAGTTTGGACATGCGGGCAAGGGCGGGGGCGATTTTCGCTCTGAGATTATAGGCTACGGTGCTAATCAAATGCAGTTTGATATTTCTCTAATCATGAGCCGCGATTCAGACAAAGAGCAAAACGCTGGGATCTTGACCCTGGATAAACCCTTCATGAGTGATGTCTGTGATCAGGAGCTACATTTTCACCACCATAAAAATCGATAAAGCAGGAGCGAGCAATGAGTGAATACAATAGTCAAAATAATCGAGCCGTATGGTTTGATATCTCTGTAGCGGATTTGGATCGATCAATCCGTTTTTACTCGGCTGTGCTAGCAGTAGAGGTCAGCAAAGAGCAGATGGGCGATTTTAGCATGGGGGTTTTACATCACCGAGACGGCAACGGTGGGTGTCTGGTGGTTAATGAGGCTGGAATCTCATCAAGCGCTGGAATTTTGGTCTATATGAACACCAACGGACGCATTCGAGATGCCGTTGAAAAAACAGAGTCTCTCGGTGGCAAAATTCAAGAGCCCATTCACGCCATTGGCCCCCACGGGTTTCGAGCCATTGTTCTTG
>CAZRLV010000526.1:0-2315 GCA_964600955.1 uncultured bacterium | reverse complement strand
AAGCACTTGGCTAAACGAGGCGTCACGCAAGCGAGAAACCGAAAGTTATAACATATAATGTTTTTGTTATTGCCTTTGTTCTGCTTTGTCACTTACTCCTGCCTTGGAAGTTTGTCCGGGTTTTCTAAATGAAAAATAATCCCCGTGCTTTTCATCAGGCTCTTCTGCCTGCTTTCTGCCAAAGCGAATCCCTCCGCCCTGAAAAGCAGATAAAACATCTCTTGCCGTTCTCGAGTCCACCTTGGGAGAACTGACTTTAGCCTGTCTAGGTTTTGGAAGAACCGGCTCAGGTGCGTCCTTACCTTCCGGGTCCTTCAAACGATCATAGAGAAAGGTGGTCAATTCCGCGGATTTTGGCTTTTCAGGGGTCAAAGAAGCAACGTAATTCCCCACAAAGCGACCCTGAGTGGGCAAACCTTTGTCGCCCATAACCTGAGACTGAGTTGGAAGTTTATCGAGCAGGGTGGAGCCTAGGGTTGTACTTTGCAGAGCCTTGAGAGCCCCCTTGCTGAATTGAGCGGTGTCACCTGAGCCAGGAACCGCATTCTGTCCACCACGGTTCGAGCGAGAGTCGCCACCTTTTAAGTCTTTTTTGGGTGCATCCTCCAGACTCTCTTTTGACTGCCTTCTCAAACGGTCAGACAACTGGACGAGGGGACCGCCAAAGGATTCATCCATCCCATTGAGCGCCATCTGCACACCTCCATGTCCAGGCTAGAACGAGCGGAGGTGATCTGCCTTGATCACCATATCAACAATAAAACTTATTAAAGGCGATGCACTTCGCCCAAGCCTTATCGATCAACCACCATCTTTATTATGTATGATGGTTTATGCAGGTGTCAATCCGTTTGTCTTTGTTTTTTTAGGTGGGTAGAGGAGTTATCCCCCTACTTCGGTGGTTTTTTGACGGGCTGAACGTTCAAGGGCCGACCCTGAAGGGGCTAATTTTTCCGCCTTTTGAAAAAAGCGCCTCGCAGCATCCTTTTTACCCTGGAGCAAATAGTTGTTCCCCAAAGCTAGAGCATAATTTCCGTTGTTTGAGTCCAAACGATATGCCTTAAGCAGGTAGAGCTCTGCCTTGGGGGCCAAATTACTCTCATAAAAAAAGAGTCCCAGGCGGTAAAAAAACTCGTGGTCCTGGGGCTGACTGTCTTCATATTTTTGAAGCTCAAGTGTTGCCGCTGAGCGCTCGCCCTTTTTGAAATAAGCCAAAATCCGTTCGCCGCTAAGTACCGGATCGTCCGGGTATAGCTCTAGCAATGAAGTGGTCAGATCAATGGCCTCCTGAAATTGTCGGGTCTCTACATAGGCCCTCGAAAGATAAAATTGAGTGCGCTTGGTTTCAAAGTCTGGGGGGTCCAATTTCAAGACCTTAGAAAAAAGCGAGATCGCCTGCGCGTAGTCCTTTTGTAAATAGGCCAAAACCCCTAAAGCATCCATTACATGGGGACTTTCATCGCCTTGCGTAGTCTCGGCAAGGTCTTGAACCTGGGAGTAGAGATAGGAGTTGCGCTTCTCTCTGCCATGATGGGTATTTTGTTCGATTTCGTAGAAAAAAACCTGCATTAAACCAGCGTTAAATTGCGGATCAAGAGGGCGTTTAAGCAGGGCTCCCCGGTAATCGTCCTTGGCTTTGTCCAGTAAAGCAGAGTCTCCTTTTTCACGAGAATAAAAAAACTTAAACTTACCCCGCATTGCTAGAAGGTCCTCATTTTCAGGTAAAACACTCAATCCTTGTTGGATCCAGTTCAAAGATTTGCGCAAATTACCGCTACCCCGAAATTCAGTTTCAGCCAGTTTGCAGTAAACCAAGGGATAGCGCGCATCATCATAAGTCAATGAATCTTTATAATATCCGTGAGCCCGCTTTAAAGCACTCTTGGCATCCTCAAACTGGCGAGCCTTTAAGGCAGAACGATACTCTTTCCAACTGCGATCTCCGAAAAAGATATAAGCACCGGAAAGCCCACATCCCTGAAGAAAGAGCAGAGGCAATAAGCTACAGAATAGAATCGATACGCGCATACACACCGAGTTCAGGCAGTCCTGACAAAACCTACCGAGGATCGGGATCGAACCGATACGGGGTTGCCCCCACTAGATTTTGAGTCTAGCGTGTCTACCAGTTTCACCACCTCGGCAGCTATGAAAGCATTGTAAACTCGCAGAGCCAGGATAACCCGCAAACCCATTCTTGGCAAGAGGGGAAAGACCAAGAAGCATAGGAATCAAAGGAATCAGAGGAATAAAGATTTTACGACCTTTTGAATCGGGATAGGTAAGCCCTTGCGGGCTTTCCCCCCCACACCACC
>CAZRLV010000525.1:0-2323 GCA_964600955.1 uncultured bacterium | reverse complement strand
CCTCTCAATACTATGACGGCGCAAAATCCAGGTTTTGGCTGCGGCGTCCAAAACTTTGTCAAAGCTGATGAACTGCTTCAAATTAGAGGAAGTCAGCGTTGCGAGAGAATCCAAGGCCGCCCAGGAAACCCAGGGGGAACGCTCAAGATCCTGTAGCATAAGTTCGGTGCGTTCTTCAGCTGCTATACCTTGTGTGCGAAAACCAGATAATTCAGTAGCCGTAAATTCTATCAATCCGGGAGGTATGGGAGACAACGCCAGATCTTCATCGGTTAGGCCGGGTTCTAGAATCTTGAGGGTGGAAGAGGTCAAGGTTGTCCCAAAGGCCGGCGCAAGCGAAGCTTCAAGTTCTTGCCAGCGGTCTTTCACCCAGACCGAGTTTTGACTCGAACTGACAAAAAAACCAAACTCCAGGCTGGTAAAAAGAAGTTGGAGTTTTCGTCTGCGCGCCTGGGCTGCTTTTTCCAAAGTGGATAGGCCAGACTCATCCAGGTTGCTTACGGCTCCCAGCTTCAAGTCCTCGCGGTGCGTCAAAATCTGGTCCCAGGTGGGCTGGTCGAGAGCCAGCTCATCGATTTTTTGCGACCATTCCCGTCCAGCCACACGGGTTTCCAAAGCTGTGGAGGTTTTATAATTATCCGCATCAAAATTCTTGACCTCAAACTCTGACTGAACTTCAGATCGTCTCTTGGCAAAATCCAGGGCCAGCGATTGGAAGCTGCCTTTCCAGGGCAGGGATAGCAGTTCAGCTTCGCGCGTGGTTCCACCGGATTTGCGCGCAACCTCTTCATTCAAAAAGCGAACCACTCCATCCGAGCTGGGGTTAATAGCCACCGGCTGGGTCAATGGGGAATTCGCATCCGTAACAGAAATCAGACTACCCAGTTCAAAATCCTGGAACTGAGCCCGCAATACCCAGGCATTCTCAGTCGTCGAGAAATGCTCGGAGCTGATCTGCGAAATCGTGACCACGAATTCGCCGCTGGGATTGGTGGTGATGACTTCACCCGGCTTGATCAGATTTTGCTCAAAGCTGAGATCCGTGGCGCGATAGAGGGCAATGCTGGCATTGTCGACCCCCGCCTGAGAGAGAGCCTTTGAGACGGAACGCCGCGTGACCACTCTGGAATCAATCTTTTGCAGGGACGCCGTGGCAGACGAAGGAAAGCTGACCGTACCGCTTAGAAATACCTGGGTACTAGAGCCCCCACCGGAGCCCGAGGAGAAAGTATCTTTTTCAGAAAAGCCTCCGCATCCCCCCAAAAGACCGGCGATTAAAACAGCAATCAGAGATTTTTTGACCCAAGAAAAAACCCTCCGCAAAGGCGGCCTACAGGGCTGGTGAACATCAAAAAACTCAAAGACTCTCAAACCAGGACATTGTAACAAAAAAAGAAAGAAAATGCCTATAATTGTCAGGATTTTGGAAAAGAGAAAGTGAATATGAACCCCCCACCGCGTCATCCTGAACTTGATTCAGGATCCAGGGGTCCTGCCATGTGGAGATGTTATGAAAGAGAAGATGGAAGCTGAATCAAGTTCGGTATGTCGAATTTTCGGGGATGTCCTGGAAAACTTCTTCTGCCATCTTGACATTCCTTTAAGCCTTCCTACAATGACTTGGCAACCATCATTTTGCGACTTTGAGGAGTAAATCATGCGCGATATATTAGTCAGTACCTTGCTTTTGGCATCTATAGGCTCTCCCTTTGCGGCCAGTCTGGCTTTGGTAAAATTTTCGTCACTCGAGTATCGAGTGATGGGGGGCGTGGCGGATGGAATGCAAAATATTGAACTGGATATGAGTCGACCCTCGGTTGTGGCAACCGGAGAGAATTTCATGGTGGTTGCCAATTATGCACAGACGCGACTTTTCGCCAATGACGGAACCCGTCTGCACAACAAACAAATTGGAAGAGGAAAAACCAATTGGGTCAGGTTTGGTAAAAACTTTGCTGTGGTGAAGTTTCGTGACGGTTATTTTTGTTACGCTGTCAATTCAGCGGGTGAACTGGTAGGTGCCAAAATTTCCCCTTCCAGTTACGCCAGTCCTAATCGCCTTGTTTTCCTGGATTCCATGGTCGTGCATGACTGGAGTTCGGGGGGGGCGTTTGCGACTTATCTGGAAGAGGGCCAGCTTAAATCGAGTATGATCCACAGACTCAAGCTCAAGGAAATCTGGTATCGTCAGTCAGCCAAAACAGCGCAGGATAAAGTAGAGGAACAGACTTCTCTGAAAATGCAGTCCCATGATAAATTGCATCAGGCTGAGCTGGGAACGGTTTTGTTTCCCGCCCACAAAAACGACAAGTAATCCACTTCC
>CAZRLV010000524.1:0-2324 GCA_964600955.1 uncultured bacterium | reverse complement strand
CACCACTGCGGTCTGCCCCCGTACCACGAATAGAGGGCATAGGAGGCAAACCCCCAATCTCAGAAAAAACAACCCCACCGCAAACCCAAAAACAAATCAAAGCCAGAAACAAAAAACGCGAAACCCTCATACCACTCACAATATTGCGTCCTAAAGCACGACATCCTTGAACACCGCTATCCCCTGTCATGGCTCACCTACTTTCTTTACTACACACAACTTCCGCAACAAAATCCATCCTAATGGATAAGGTTTCTCTAAATCAAATCTCTGGTCACTCCCTCATCTAAACTAGGCCCTAACCTGATTGACAGAACCCCAAATTTATCCTAGAGTTCTCCTACGGCTTTGCTTGTTTACACTGCAAACCATAAGCCATTCCAATTAACCCAGTAGAGGATTTCATGTTTAGCAGTATTGTTGATACTCTGAAATTTTTTGCTCCATTCGCCCTGCAAGATAACTATTTGACTCCCCTAGTGTATCTAGAATTAACAGAGCTTCAACTCTATAGGCCTTTATTTTGTCGTGGGACCAGTGTTGTGGCGGGGGTTGAAGATTTGTGATTCTATCGGAGAGCTTGACTATCCAAACTTCTCTAGGAGCCGTTTTTATCCTTGCTAAACTATCGCTCATCTGCGCCTGTTTGGTGGGCAAAGTCTCATCCTTGGTTAAAGCAAGTACACCATCTGCCACATCAATACCAAATTCCTGCTTAATATCTGAATGCGTCTGCTGGGTATCCTCAATTACATCATGGAGCAGTGCACACTGCACCACCAAATCAGGGTTCTGAATATCCTGACTTTCAACGATAGCTGTCATCGCCTCCATGGCTACGCCGCCGACATGGTGAATATAAGGAATCTCTGTTCCTGGCACTAATTGCCCCCTATGAGCTTCAGATGCAAACCTCCAAGCCCGCATGTATAAATCTGGACTCCAAAACTTCACTGAGTATCCTCCTTTGTATGTTCACAACCATTCCTTTAGCTAAAATTCAAAAGCCTTTTCAATTATTTCGTCTTTCATCTATTAGCTTTAAAATCCTTTTTAAAATTATTGCTGTTTCGTAACGAGAGACCGTCTTGTTGCCCTTCCAAGCTGCGAGAGAAGCCTGTACTCAGCAAAATCAGCGCCCTCACTAAAGCGATAGCCACTCGTCTTGCCGGGGTTTACAATGGTATTTGCTGTTAAATCGTCAATATCCATCCAGGCAATAGTCTACCAGTTCGATTGTACTGTGGCTATTTTCATCAATATTTAGATGCTGAGTGAAAATAATACTTCCTCTGGAAATAGCTGTATAATCGCTATTGCCAATCACAAGAGCATGAGGAATATTGGGGTCAGGCCAGAGAAATCCAGTTAGATATTTGGCAACCAGCCAGCGGGCGCAGGGAGTTCTACGCCCAGTGCTGAAACAACTGTGGACGGAAATAATGCCTGCCTTAGATGCTTCACCAAGGTGAGTGTACCCATCCACCCATCGCTTCACATTTTGCTTTCTATCTGCCTTTTGGACAGGCAGAACCAGAACTAACTCCTTGGAGGGGAATTCCCTTTTCAGCAACTTATAGGCACCGATGAAATCTGAGTCACCCGAAAATATATAGGCCTTATCATAGAGATTCTTATGTGCATCATTTAGAAGATTAATCGCAAGGTTAACATCTGACTGCTTCTCCTCCGGAATCTGGCACACTGGCTTTGACGTGTTGGGGCACCCCTTAAATTCTTTCATAATGTGCCGTCCCATTACGGGGGTCACTCCAACTGATTTGAGCGCTTCAACATAATGTACATGCTTAATACTTTTTGCATGATGACGCGCACTAAAATAATAGATTTTGCACAGACGTTCTTTTCTCTGGCTAACAAGTCCAACAAGCTTTGTCAGATCAAGCCATCTATGATCCATCAAACCTGCATCACGCAAGGAATAATACATGTTAAAACCATCAATATAGGCACATGTTTTTTTGGCCATAAAAAGGAATGTCCCAGCGGCACAGGCACGCTGGGATCGCACAATTTCATGAATTGTGTTGGGTTATTGCTATTATCGGAAAAAATAGGTCATTTGGCAAGTTAGATCTGATTCGATCTATTGAGAAAGCAGGTCCATCTACCAAACTTATAAGAAGCACGAAAAACTGAAGAAGGAACTAGAGCACTATGGGAACTAAAGGAAGTATCGGAATGGGGAAATGAAAGAGGAGATGAAGATGGATCCCCTGGTCAAGCCAGAGGATGACAAGAATGGGGGAGGGAACTAGAGAACTATTGGAAGATTTGGAGAAGGAACTAGAGAACTATCGGAA
>CAZRLV010000523.1:0-2326 GCA_964600955.1 uncultured bacterium | reverse complement strand
TCTGGGTTCTTTTCTAAAAAAAGTCATGATGCCGGTTTTGGATGTATCCGAGAAGGTTCTGGGTGAGGCGGTGGCGGCGTCGGTGCGCTTGCAATACGGTGTGATGAAGCTTGATCCTGAAACCTCCAAATGGGTGCAGGAGACTTTCAATAAAATCGTAAAGGTTAGTGAAAGGCGCGGGATTTCCTATAAAATCACAGTGCTCAAGCCTGGTTTTGTTAATGCATTCGCCGTTCCCGGAGGCCATATATTTGTAACCAAAGGGCTTTTGCAAAGGGTCAAGTCAGACGATGAGTTGGCAGGCGTTCTTGGGCATGAGGTCGGCCATATTGTGGCTCGTCATTCCATGAACAATATCAAGCATCAGATTCTCTATCAGGCCATTATTCGTCAAATGCGAAAACGCAGTAAAAATCTGGAAAAACTCGGATTGGTGTATTCCCTGTTTGCAGGAATGCGCTATTCACGCAAGAATGAGCAAGAATCCGATTATATCGGTGCCCGTTATCTGGCAAAGGCCGGTTATAACCCTGAGGGAATGCTTAGCTTTCTCAAGATACTGCAATCTCTAGAGAAAAAAGATCCCTCTCGAATCGAAACTTCCCTTCGATCTCATCCGCCATCCAAGCGTCGTGTGGCAAAGATGACTGAATATATTGCTTCCTTTCCAGAAGAGGTTCGCAAGCGCCCCAGGACTTTGAGCTTTGACTTTGTTAAAAAATATCCACGACCCAAGAAAAAAGAAAGGTCCAAGAAAAAAGAGGGACCCAAGACACCAGAAAAGAAAGAACAGTCCACTATGGTGTATCGTCAGGATTTTGATTCCTCTTCCTCTGTACCGGGAGTGGCTAAGGGACTTCGTAAAAGCCACAAAGGTGGCATTTACATTTTAGATCGCACCACACATTATTCAGGAGCGGCTTCACAGCGTTTCACCTCCTATCACAAGAATAAAATTATGGCGTTGGTAACCCCCATGCTCAATGTCAAAGGCAATCAGCGCTACCGAATCAAAGGGTGGATCAAGGCCGCAGGTCTGAACTTGGGTTCGGACCCCATGGGAGTTGGAATCAGGGTTAATGTCTCAGAGTTTTCAGAGAGGTCCCTGATCAAGGCCCATTTGGGGGTCGGTGAAATCAAAACAGACGTGAAAAAGTTTCGCGAAGTCGTTTTTGAGTTTAAAACTCGCCCTAAGTCCAAGCGCCTTACTCTTGAGTTTTCTCTTCGAAAAGCTAGTGGTCAAGCCTGGTTTGATGAGTTTCAACTCGAAGAAATCTCGAATTAATCCTAAAGTTTGAAACTTTTTTTAGCCCCTTGCGTATAAGGTCTTGAATGGAAGGAGAAACCCATGATGTCTTTAGTTAAGCCTCTTCGCGTCCTGGCTATTGCCGGAATATTTTCTGTGGCCTCTTTAACGAGTTCCCACGCCAAACTCTCTGAGTCCCTCTATGAGTTGGCTAATTTTGGAACCACAATGGGTTCTTTCTCTAACAGCCTCAATCAATTACTGCATTCCAGATCCCCCAAAGAGCAGCAGCAGATTCAGGAGCGTCTGGAGTATGTGGAAAGATTGGCCACGATGCAGACTTACGCACTTGAGTCGTTCATCACCATGGATGAGGCCCTGGCGTCCACTCAGGGTACCTGGTTCAATTTTTTCGGCTCCGGTGGCAACGATGAGGCCATTGATCAGGTCTATCAGAGCTTTAAACAGTATCAGAGCATGTTCAGTCACCATACCCTGCGTGCCATGGGACAGTTCCCTATGCCCAACTATGAAAGACTCTATATCCGCTGGAAGCAAGGCTCTCCCAATCAGCGCATGAAAGAAGTTGCAAGACAGCAGTTTCTGTCTGTGTTTCGGTCCTATGCTCGTCGCTTTGTCTATCAGACCCAGTCTCAATTACAGCGCAAGCGCCGCCGCTTTCTTTCGGCCTTGAAAACCGTCCAAAATTCAGGTCCCTTTGGCATGAACCATAAGATGAGTTTTGATAAGGCATTTTGGGATTATCAGCAAATGTTTAAGGATCGGGTTGAGCCCCGACATGGTGAGATTTTTATCCCAGAGTTTCCGTATAACTACGCTTTAACAACGCAGCAACAACCGAATTTTGTCTACAATCAATCGATCTATCAGCAGGCTGGAATCAATCGTTTTGGTTACGGAGCCACAAACGGAATGGGCTATCAAGTGGGTAATCCTGGAGGCCAGACAGGAGGCTATCAGAACACCGGTGGCTACCAAAACACGGGTGCGGGTGGTTATTCCCAAGGGTCTAACAGTCGCTACTCGAATATACGCCCCAGCTATCAGGCCGATCAGGTT
>CAZRLV010000522.1:0-2342 GCA_964600955.1 uncultured bacterium | reverse complement strand
CATTAGGGGTTAATGCCAATCTGGGTATGGGGGATCTTTATAAAAAGCTCGAAGCCCTACCTGAAGGCAAGCAGAAGTCAATCAAGGATAGCATTCAAAACCTCTATGAAAAACAACCCAAGATCGCTATGGTGGATTCCGATAAAGGAATTACCAATCTTCATGCCCCAAATGACATCATTATCGATGCCTCAATGCCTGTTGTAGTAAGAGATGGTGGCAAGATATGGAACGCAGAGGGAGCCCTTCAGGAATGTATCGCAGTCATTCCAGATGCATCCTATGCCTTTTTTCACAAAGCCATGGTTGATGATTGTGTCGCTAACGGACAATATGATTGTGCCACAATGGGTAGCGTTGCCAATGTGGGTCTGATGGCGCAAAAAGCCGAGGAATATGGTTCTCACTCCACAACTTTTGAAGTTGCTGAGGGGGGCCTCGTGGAGATGGTTGATGACAGTGGTAAGGTTCTGACGAGTCATGAAGTCGAAGCGGGGGATATCTGGAGACTCTCAAGGGTCAAGGATATTCCCGTGCAAGATTGGGTCAAGCTGGCAGTTGAAAGAGCCCGAATTTCTGGTTCACCGGTTATCTTCTGGCTGGACGAAAAGCGTGCCCATGATTCCAATCTGATCGCTAAGGTTCAAGAGTATCTAACCAACCATGATACAGAGGGACTTGAAATTCTTATCCGAGATGTTACCGCAGCCACAGAGCTAACCAATGCTCGTATTAGAGATGGTCAAGATGCCATCGCCGCCACTGGCAATGTCCTTCGAGATCACCTGACGGATATGTACCCGATTTTAGAGTTGGGAACCTCGGCAAAAATGTTGTCGATTGTGCCCCTGCTCTCGGGAGGGGGGCTCTTTGAAACAGGCGCAGGAGGGTCGGCACCCAAGCACGTAGCACAGTTTCTAAAAGAAGGTCATTTGCGCTGGGATTCCCTGGGTGAATTTTTGGCCCTTGCCGAGGCTCTACGAATGCTTGAAGCCAAGTCACCCAACTCAGCCTTGTCAACTCTTAACCAGGCTCTTGACACAGCAAATCAGCGCTATTTAGATGAAGGCAAGGCCCCGTCACGAAAATGCGGGGAGATCGACAACAAAGCCTCACATTTTTATCTTTCGTTGTACTGGGCCGAGGCACTTGTTGCCTCAGAGCATAAGGCCATGAGCGAGTATTTCAGCCCTATCGCAAAAGATTTGAAGGCAAACGAGGAGAAAATCATCGAGGAGATGCTGGTATCCGAAGGCAACCCCAAAGATATCGGAGGGTATTTTCACCCCAGTGACGAAAAGGCAAGCAATGCCATGCGCCCCTCTTCCACCTGGAACAGCATCCTAGATTCAATCTGAGCCCTCGAAAAAATCTGAGAAACTCAAAACTTCTTGGATTACGACTCCAGTGCAACAATTTGAACCCTGAAACGTAGTTATAAGCCGGTGAAGGGAGAAATAAAATGAGAGCATTTTGGATCGGTTTTTTCTTGTTGGCGACTTATTCTTTTGGTGGTGAGTCTTTTGGTGTTCCAGGTGGTTCTGAGGTCAGAAATCTGGACAAAGTTTTTGAGACCCTTCAAGAGGAAAACTATGATCTCGAGCTGTTGCTCAGCTTTGGCACATCATCGGGTGGTTCGGCAGGGCACCTGGCCCTGTCTCTTCGTGATGGAGAAAAAGAGACCGTATATTCAGTCAACTTCTATGCGGATCGGGCAAAGGAACACGCGGATCACTATACGGAAAAACTCGTACCCGCCATTCCCAAGAAAGAATATATCTATTCTCAGGCTTCCACCCTCTCACCCGATGCCGTCTTTGGTCTTGACTATGGTGAGATCTTCAAGAGATCCCTGATCGGTATTCGCATCTCTGGCGTTAGTGCAACCCAAAAAGAAGGTATCAGAGCCTTTTATAAAAGACTCAACCAGGATTATTCAAATCAGGTTGTGAGTCCGGACTACCACCGCGGCGAGGTGGTTTATAATTATATGAATCTTAATTGTGCAAAAACTGTAGCCCAGGCCCTGAAATTCGGGGCTGGTTTTCAGTCGGTAGAGGTTAAGGGAAACCATATTTTTTCAGTTCTTCCTGGTTCCAAATACCTTTTTTCACATGTTCCTACAGCCACAGCCATGAATATTGTCGAGGTGCTGGCAAAAGAGGGACTCGGCTTTAGCGTTGTGCTCTATAAGAAATTTGAGGGTTCCCAGTACCTCGATTCAGAGCTGAATCTAAAATTTAAGGACCTACCCAATCGCTTTCCATCCTTCAAGTCCCTGGACTTCTTCAATGGCTCCACAAAATTTGAGTCCTATAACAATCTCAAAGCCATGTATCTTC
>CAZRLV010000521.1:0-2352 GCA_964600955.1 uncultured bacterium | reverse complement strand
AGACTTCAATTAGCCGTTCTACCAGGGTAGGGGGGTGGTGGCTAAGTCGATGAGTATAGCCGATTGGAGTATAGCGCAATACGACACCTTGGCTATAGGCCAAAGCTTTGTGCTCTCCGAGGAGCTTTGTTTTGGCATAGACTCCGCGCGGATCGGGTGCTGAGGATTCAGTATACCCCCCACAGTTTCCATTAAACACAAAATCAGTTGAAAAATAAATTAGAGGAATCTTTTGCTTTCGAGCCGCAGAAACGAGGAGTTCCACTCCGAGGGTATTGATTCTGTGTGCCATTTGGGGATGCTTCTCGCAATCATCAACATTGCTCAGGGCGGCACAATGGACGATGGCGTCCAGATCAGGGGGAAGCGATTGCAATTGAGTCATAGCCTGGACGGGGTTGTTTAGATTGAGGGGATAGAGGTTAACTCCAGGGTTCGCATGGACTCGGGCCTGGTGAAAACTTCCAGATATCTGAACTTTGTCTTTTAGAAGGAACTGAATGAGGTTCCACCCTAACCGTCCCACACTGCCTGTGATCATGATATGCATTTTTCCCCCCCCAGGTTCAGTTTAACCCAAAGGAGGTTTTAGGTTAAACTGAGACATGAAGGGAGTGGTTCATGAAAGATGATAAATCTGGAGATGCTGAGTTCTTCAGCCCCGTTGTACGACCTCTTAAGGAAATATTGCGGGAGTTTGACCTGCGGGAATCAGAAGGAATTCGTTCGTGCATTGGATATCCACTTGAAGAGTGGCCTCTGATCAACGGCTATTTGTCAGGAGTGCAGAGGGGTAGCTTGACCCTGGTTTGTGGCTCTGAAGAAAAACATCGTAGCGCCTTTTTACTGGAATGGGCTTGTTCTTTGATTCGTTCTTCCAAGGTCCCCGTCATTTTTATCAGCTTTGAGAATTCCTCTCGAAACATTCTCTATCGCCTCATGTCTCGAGAATCAGGGCTGGATCTGGATGTGTTAATGCGGCTGAAAATAAAAGGGGACCCGCGACGTAGGGCTAAGCTACAGGAAGCCCTGGCAGCTTTTGCCAGTTATCAGGGTTATTTGCATTTGGTGCCGGGCGGGGGCGGAGTCCGCCCTCCAGACCTTGAAGAGCTTGTTGGGGCTTTGTTTTCACGATTTAAATCCAAACAGGCGGTTTTGGTTGTTGACAGTCTTCAGAGATTCCCTTCTTCCTTGTCCTATGCAAAAGATAGCTCGCGACATCTTGATACTTTGGGGAGTCTGAAAAATATCGCACTTTCTCTTGATATTCCCGTGATCGTAGGCTCGTCTCTTTCTAGCAAGGGTATGGAGATAGACCGTTCAGAATCGAGAGATCCCGTTGTTCTGGAACACTGCGAGGGTTGCGATAGCTTTGGTTCTGTCGCAGATATTGGGGCTGTTCTAAGTCAAAATTTAAGGGATACGGCCGAGCTCAGAGATCAAATGCAAAAGCGGGCTGAAGGGCTGGGCAAGGATGCGCAACGCCTGCCCTCGCTAACTGTCGTAGATATGCGAGTCGACGCCCCAGGTGAGCCATCGGGTTTGAACCTTCCTGGTGATACCTCAGTCCAGTTTATGGTTTCAAATGAAAACGGACTTATTCTGGAGCTAGGTTTGGCGACGGACCAGGAATTAGTCCGATTCAACCGCATTGATAAAGCCCTCGGTGAGTTGTTGGACCAGGAAAAAATCAGTTTTAAAGATCCAAGTTTTTCCTCGGGGGTAGGCAACGGTTCTGATGCAGGCACAAAAACGGACTCCTTCACATCCCCCAAAGAAAAGATTAAGCTGTCCTTAAAGCTACGCTAGCCAGCTACAGTTCAGACGGACTAGGTGACTCCCTTATCCCTTAAAAACGCGGAATACTTCATGTCCGTGCCGCGGATATGCTTCATGAGCCAATCCTTTAGAAAATCCATGAGTTCGGTTGTTACCTTGGCTTCCTTTTGGTGAAATTTGGTTTGAAAGTCCTTAATCTGGTCCACAAGCTTGCGGTGCTCTTCTTTATGTGCTGCGGCATCGGGATAGCTATGCCGTGTGAAATAGCGCTCTTCCACAGCAAAATGCTCTTGTGTATAGGTGATTAGCGAGGCTAGTATCGGCTCGATTACCTCTTGCCCTCTACCCTCTATCATGGCATCAAAAAGTTGGTTTAGGTATCCCATTAGTTTTTTATGTTGTTCATCAATACTATTAATTTTGACGCTGTAGCTGTCGCTCCACTGAATCATTGGCATTTGTTTCCCCTTTGTAATGGATTAATCCACGAAAGACATAGTATTCTACCCTACATGAAACCCACGGCCATTCAGTTCACCCCACTATTAGTCGATTACTTCG
The DNA here is from genome assembly GCA_964600955.1 of uncultured bacterium. GTDB lineage: Bacteria > Muiribacteriota > UBA6191 > UBA6191 > UBA6191 > CAZRLV01. The sequence continues at coordinate 12 of CAZRLV010000521.1, read as the reverse complement.
AGATTAGTAGCA
>CAZRLV010000520.1:0-2365 GCA_964600955.1 uncultured bacterium | reverse complement strand
TGTTTTTAATGCTGGAACTCAAGGCCTGGCTTATGCCTCCCTCCTGATTGGCTCCCGAAGTCCCCACGGCCTGCATGACATCGTTAAGGATACCCATAAAAGCTTCCAATTTGTTGACCTTGTCAGAGTACGGGCCATGCAGGGCAAAATAATAGGGAACTTTACCTCTGCGCTTAACTTCATAGAAATGCATGCAGATTTGAAGGGCATCCATGGCCATTTGTTCCATGGAATAGTCACTTTCTCCCCATGTGGTTGGGGTTCCCTGGCTTTCTGACCCTGTTGCCCCTTCTCCTCCAAAGAGGGAGCCTACGCCTGATGACAGGGCCGAAAAGCCATCCACCAGGGTGCTTAAACTGAGGCACATATGACGTTTGGTCAGTTGCATCTGGTGATAGTTTCCAATCAGGTTTCCTTCGACACGCGCTTCAAGGTTTTGTCCCAGAGTTTGAACCCCGGAAAATTCGCCCACAGGTCGGCTATTGGGTGTCCCAGCCTGGTAAAGAAGGCCTTTCCAGGCTCTAAAAGGCTCCTGGCGCAGTCCCGTGATGGAAAAATACTGTTCCCCAACCGTAACCGATCCAGCCCAATAGTTTTGAACTTCTGGAAAAGCCTTGTATCCAGGGTCTGAAGAGAGTACGAAGCTGAGCCCACCGGTAGAGCCGATGCCAAAGGAGGTGCCTGAGTTACCGGAGGTTTTTCTGGGGCGTTCTATTTTACCCGAGTCAAACAGAAAGCCATTGGTTGTAATTCCCCTGGGCGAGGGAATAAAGCCATAGGAATCCCAGGTATGCGTGGGATAAGAAAGTCCCACGGGCTTTGTACCCGTCCCATCAGGGTAGCCCTCTACATCGACATAATAAGGTCCCATGATACGGATTCTGCCCACACCCGCTGCGTTAATCGACAGGTTGCCTGGACTGTTCAAGTCCTTTTTAGACGAGGTGGGGTCAGGGACTCCAAAGGCGAATAGAGCATAATTTCTGGCAATGGGCTCAACATTGGCAATTTTAATGTCTCGCGTAATCTGCAGACCGCGTTCAACCTGGCCAAATCTGGCGCGCACGGATAGGGTACAGAATCCAAAAAAATCACCACGAGGAGGTAGAGGGGGCTGAGAGCCCAGCGGGTCTCGATAATAACGACGGGGGTCATGGTAAATGCTGGGGGTTTGAGTATCAAAGCGAATAGGCTTGAAATGGTGAAAACGTGCCGAGACTTCCAGAACCTCCATCTCTGCCTGAGCTTCTCTACGTTTGGCGTCAGGCTCAAAGACACGTTTGCCGCCTTGAAACCCAGACGGGTTGAGTGAATCTTTATAGCCGGGGGTTTGAAAAAGTTCCACGGTGTCCACTTCATCCGTAATATTCATCTCAAACTCCTGACCCGCAAAAACTCTTTGCAAAAGTTTGGCTTTCCAGGTGTTGACGGCCAGAGGGTCTGAGAGCTTATCGTGGACGAGAGCTGTGGCCTGCTCAATGGCCGCCAAGGCCAGATAGCGGGCGTGTAGATTATGGTGAACCAGGGTGGTTTGAGAATAGGTAACTGATCCAGCACGCGAGAGGACCAGGACCAGGATGATCAGCAGAGTGAGAATCCCAAGAACGAGAGGGGTGGCCACGCCTTTTTGCATTAAAACCTCAGGTCGCGATCCGTATGCCCAAAATACTCCGGGTATTTATTTTCCTGAATCTGGCGAAAAGAGAAAATTTTAGTGTGAATCTCCATGGTCGGAGTACGCCTATTGGGTGCGGCATAAGGGTCTTCAGCCACAATATGAACGGCTACCATGGCCACACGGGCGCTTACCGATGGGTCCGTACCCAACTCCCCCAGGCTGACCAATGCTCCTGTTTCCTCTTCATACCCATAGTACTCCAGGTTGAATACCTTAACCTTCTCGGCTAATACCTTTTTGCTCTCCAGAGTTAAGGCGGCCTCGTTTACAAAGTATTGATCAATAAAATAGGGGGCGCCTTCAGGTGAATCTATGGCGTCGAGTACCCCTTTTTTGGCAATGCGTGAAATGCCTCCGGGTTTATTCGCCAGAAACTCGATTCCCACCTCTCCTGTTTCGGGATCATGAAACTGATATTCCACAACAAGTACATTTTGTTTGATGGTGGTTTGTGCGCCTTCCATATAGTACGGAAAAGCGGGATTGGTGGAGCTCATATTTAAAAGCAAAAGGTCACTGTCTACCGGGCCTAGATAGCGGGCCAGGGTAAGTTGCTTGTTGCGAGGAGTGAGAAAAGCCACAGCCGCATTGACGTCCTGGACCATGTTTTCAAGAACGGCCCTTACGCCGTTTTGAAGCCGAATGAGCTTGGACGATTCATCCATGATCCGCGAACCCTGGGTTCCG
>CAZRLV010000519.1:0-2371 GCA_964600955.1 uncultured bacterium | reverse complement strand
ATTATTTTGATTCAAAACCCTGGGGAATACCCTGAATAAAGTTGGAAATTCTCACTTGCCCGGCCCGCATAGTGGTCGTGTTGGGGCAATGGTTTGTTGGGTCGGATGTTTGGCGGGGTGAAACGCAACAGGTAAGACTAGAAGAGCACTGGCCTCGGTGGGCTGAATTTCCTTCGGTTGTTTAGTCAGAATGTTCTGATTTTGGGCTTGCGGTTGAACTGCTGGATCTTACGTAATTCCGTGCGGCGTCCGCAAGAATAGCTGAACGGGTGCTTCCAATTGTTTTCACAAATTTATCAAGCATCCTTAATACATTTTTTGGCATGGATACATTAATTCTCACGGCTCGGGTATCCTCAACATTACAATGAATCAGCATCAAAACCTGCGCCTTTGGAAAGTCAGATTTGATCTCTTCCGGTTTACGCTGAGGTGGAATTTCTTCACCATCTTTAATCATTTCACTTAAATGCAATTGAAGCGCATCCTCTGCCATGATCCGCAGTTTGCTAAGCGTCGAAGCCTCTGTGAAACAGCCTGGAACATCAGGATATTCAAGATAATAATCTTCGCCCGGTTCTTGATTTACAACTGCCACAAATTCCATTTCCTCCCCCTATTTCAGTTTAATTCCTGATTGCCGTTCTATGTTGGCCATGGTTCCTCGCGTTACATCCTTCTTGGGATGCGGCACGGTCACCCGGCCCTTGTGTACTTCATGCTTAAAATGCACATGCGAACCAGTCTGACCTATTTTCTTCCAGCCCGCCTTCTTCAACCGCCTGATAATGTGTGAACTATTCATAACAAGTATACACAATTCTTACACACGTCGTAAGAGGGAGCAAGGGTAAAAGCAGGGATGTCAGTTAATGGGAGAATACGTTTTGTGCATCTGATCATGAGACAGGTGATTGCTTTGAGGTCCCTGAACTTTAATGGCTCAGGGAGAAAAGAATCTATTTTGAGGCGGAAAAATAAAAAGAGACTACCGGCACCCCGCCGACAACCTCTTCATGAAAAATCTTGAAAGTAATATCGTGAGTTATAGAGAAAAAATGGAAACCCCCGAAAGGCTGTTGGACTTCCCCACCATGATTCTTGAAGACTCAATAGGTCAGATTAAGAAAAGCACCGAAACGATTCTTGCCTTGGACGCAATGGATCGAGAAGGTCGGGAAAACAATCGGCCCCTTGAACAAAAACAGGTTTGGAAGGTTGGATCAACATTTGAGTCGTTTTTTGCTGAGCCTCATGCACAAAATGTATTGACATCGTACCACAGATCTAAATTTCGTAAGAACAGACATAGACGCAACAATCGCAGATACCAATTTAACCATAACAAATGAACCGTAATTGCGGGCGAGGGGGGCCTCGCACCCTACGAATGAAAATCACAAACATTTATTGGGGCGGAAGTGTGATGTGTTATATCTCAAGGACTATTGTTGCTTCGGTGCCGTGATATAATTGTCTCCAAGAGCCAGTCATGAAAAAATTCTTTAATACCAGCGGGCCTTGTGACTCAGATATTCATTATTTGGTTCAGCGACCCCTTAATACTGCCTCCTTGCGTCGTCTCATCGATGCACGCAAATACTTTGTGCATCATGCTCCACGTCAGACTGGTAAAACAACGCTTTTTCTGGAGTTCTGCCGCCAGCTGAATATCGAAGATCAATATACAGCCCTCTACATCAATGTGGAGGGAGCGCAAACAACTCGCCACCGGGTTCAGGATTGTCTCGTAGGAGTATTAACCGAAATTGAAGGTAGACAGTCTACAATGTTGCCTGAGAGTCAGCGGTTTTCGGTAGGTCCCTTTTTGAAGTCCATTAAGGAAACATCTCTTAATGAATATCTTCGCGCCTGGGCTATGACGAGCAGAAAACCCATAATCCTCGTTATCGACGAAATAGATTCTCTGATTGGGGACAGTCTAATCGCGATTTTGCGAAACTACGCGCCGGTTATGATCTAAGGCCCAAAGCCTTCCCTCAGTCCGTCATCCTCAACGGAGTACGAGACCTACGCGATTACCGCATTTACTCCAAAGCTGAAGACACGTGGCTAACGGGTGGGTCCTGTTTTAATATTAAGGCCGAATCGATCCGGCTTGAGGACTTTTCATCGGAGCAGGTTCGCGACCTTTTCTCCCAACATAGCGCCGAGCATGGTCAGGGATTTGAAGAGGGGGTGGTTGATGAAATCTACCGGCTCACCCAGGGACAGCCCTGGCTTTGTAATGCCCTGGGAGATCAGCTTTGTTTTCATATTGGTAAGGACAAGCCCGTTGTATCCATAGATGATCTCTATGCTGCCAAAGAGTCCTTGATTCTACGTCGTGATACGCATATTGATCAGCTTT
>CAZRLV010000518.1:0-2375 GCA_964600955.1 uncultured bacterium | reverse complement strand
ACTTTCACCTCTAAGTTGTGGGCCATGCCTGGCACACATGGATCCCCCGATCAAGCCGGAGGATGACGGGAGTCAAGAATTCAGAACTCAGGAGACAGAAGTCAGAATGAAGATAAGGACTTGGAAAAGAAAATGGCCGCCGCGTCAACCTTCAACCCCAAAACCTGTCATCCTCTGGCTTGACCGGGATTCCCTGCCCCATCAACTCCTTTTTTCGTGTTTTTCGTGGTTAAATCTCTTCTCTTTACTCTGATTGAGATGCGGCCATTAAAACGTCTACTGAAAAATTTAGTTTGCGGTTTTGTTTTCTTAGCAGATCCAGCTCCTGTTCTAGGACTTGGATTCTAACCTGAAGGGTTTCAAGTTCCTGACCTTGGCTGCGTGATTGAAATAAATTCTTTAGAAGCATATCCTGTCTTTGTGGGATATCGGTTAAAGCTGTCTGTTTTTTACCTTTTTTGCATCGCTTTTTTAGTAGGGTGCCGCGAAAAAAGGTTTTTTGAGCTCCACCCGGTGATGGCTCAAAAAGTTGATGTGGAGGTTTACGAAACTGAGAATTTCCCGCACTCGATCCGTGTTCAAAATTTGATTGAACAACGTCTTGTTGCTGGAAAGCGCGATGGACTTTCATTTTTCGTCGAATTTTATCGCCTTGGATCTGCAAAAGATCTGCTAAACTCACCCCTGACAGAGGGCCGTTGGCTGAAAAATTCAAAAGGGACTTATATCCACATAGCGCAAAAATCAATTAGTGGACAGGATTATCAGGAACTTAAACTTTTTCGCGCAGACATGCCCTGCATCGTATACGGGGAATTTCTCTATAACGGAGAACCTCGCCTGCACGAAGCCCTGCCAACCTTATTGGATAAAGCCTCGAAACGCTGACGAACCCTTAACTGCTAGCGGCGCCGTAGAAAAGCCGGAACATCAAAATCCTGCGGAGTTTCTTCCTTGCCTGAAGCTGCAATTTTCATGTCCTCGCCCTTTGAAACGGGAACCTCTACAGGTTTTGAGGTCTGAGACAGATAGATTTTGTCTACCTTTTTAGTCAGAGCACCCGCCAAGGGCTTATGCTCTTCTTCAAAACGTGTCGCAATCACTGTGATACGCAGTTTTTCTCCGATGGCTTCATCCAGAGTGGACCCAAAAATGATTTCAGCATCTTCGTGCACGGCATTTTGGATGATTTGGCAAGCCTGATTGACTTCCAACATACCCAAAGACGCAGACCCACCGATATTTATCAATACGGAACGGGCTCCTTGGATACTGGCTTCGAGCAGAGGTGAATCAATAGCCTCCTGGGCGGCTTTCTCTGCCCGGCCCTCACCCTCAGCCATCCCGATACCCATCAGGGCTCGCCCGGAATCCTGCATAACGGTTTTCACATCCGCAAAGTCACAATTGATCATGCCAGGAACGGTAATGAGATCACTAATCCCCTGCACGCCTTCGCGCAAGACATTGTCTGCCAGGCCAAAGGCTTCAATCATTGAAGTATTGCTGTCTGAAATTTGCAAAAGGCGGTCATTGGGAATGACAATGAGCGAATCCACACATTCGCGCAGATTTTTTATTCCCACATCCGCGATTTGCGCGCGCTTTTTACCCTCAAAGGTGAAGGGTCGTGTAACAACGGCGACCGTCAAGATCCCCTTCTCTTTGGCAGTTTGAGCAATCACCGGTGAAGCGCCGGTTCCGGTGCCGCCGCCCATGCCTGCGGTAATGAACAGCATATCCGCGCCTTCGATCATATTGGCGACCTTGTCGGTATCCTCTTCGGCGGCTTTTTTACCAACCTCATAATTGGCACCAGCCCCCAAACCTCGCGTTAATTTATCGCCGATCTGAATTTTAACCCGCGCATCCGAAAGTACCAGAGACTGGGCATCCGTATTGGCGACAATAAAATCAACCCCCGACATATCACTGTTGATCATGCGGTTTACGGCATTGCCTCCGCCCCCGCCAACTCCAATCACTTTAATGTCCGCTGAACGCTCAACTGCTTCAAACTCAAACATGCTTCATTACTCCTTGACCGGGAATCCCTAGTTTCTATCGATGGATGGGAAGTTTATCACAGAACTTTAAGCAGTGGCTAGAGAAACCACCCTTTAACCGTGCTAAAAGCCCTCTCCATCAAGGACTCGTCATGATATCCCTGCATCACCAGTTCGTGATTTCGGTAGCCATGGTAGATCAATCCCACCGCTGTTGAAAAAATGGGGCTTGATACTTTGTCCACCAACCCTGTGATGTCTCGCGTTTTCCCCATATGTACGGGCAGGCCGCCAATTTCACGAAACAGGGTCTCCAAACCTCTGAGCTGAGAACCCCCGCCGGTCAACACAATTCCAGCTGAGAGTTGG
>CAZRLV010000517.1:0-2386 GCA_964600955.1 uncultured bacterium | reverse complement strand
GATTGCCTACCCCCCGTTTTTGACGGGCCTGCTATTGAAAGTTCGCGAGTCTGAACTTCTAGAGAATGAGGTTAATGTCAATCGACTTCAATTTGAGACTTATGAGGTTTTAGTGCGCTATCTGGCTATTTTGAAGATAGCGGTTTTGAGCCACATGGGTAGCCGGGGAAGAACCTCCATAAAAAAGCAACTGGCAGCGTTTAGAAATCCCACACCATCCCAGTGGTTAACTCTACTGAGTCAGGATGTTAAACTTCTAAGGCGCTTGTCATCCGGTACAGACTCGGGTTTGGGACAGTTCGGAATTATTCTGGCTGATTTTATTAACAAAGACCTTTCAAAAGAAACCACTCTGGTTAACTCTGCCAAGGATTCTGCCAGCGAGGCTGGGACAGTGAGCCACGATTGCACCTCCGTCTTGGACCTCCTTAGAATTTTGGACCTTTGTCGTGCGCAAAGAAGTTCAAACGAGGGGATTCAGGATATGCAAGATCTGCATCGATCCAATTCGTTTGTTTCGATGGCCCTATCTCAACTTTTGGAGTCTCTGGAGCTTGTTTTTGAATGTCGCGTGGCAACTCTTGAGTCCTATGTGGTGCAAGGAACCGCAGTAGAGAGTTATTTTCGCATGTATTTTGGTTTGGTCTATCTGCCTTTTTCCTTAAAAATGGAGGACCGTCCAAGAATTGGTTCGGTGCATCTTGTTCGGGAGCTTGATTCAGGAGGCTTCGAGCGCGTGGCTGAATTATCTCCTTTTCTCAATAATTTGGAGTGCAAGGAAGATGACTGCAGTCTGACCAGCCTATTTTTCTTTTCAGGCTATCAGCAAGGGCATTGCAAGATGACCAGCTTTCACTGTGGTCATGATCTGGAGGGGGGGGCTTGTACAGATGTTTTTGAGCAGTTTTGGCCCAGTACCCAGGGGTTCAATTTTCTATCTCAGGAAGAAGAGGCTTACTATAGAAAACTTTTAGCTCATTGGGAGTCCAGTGACCTGGAAGATCGTGATGAAGTTACCCTACGGACCATGCGCAAGGTTTTTGACATTCCTTTGGAGCGGTTGCGACTGATTGAACTACGCATTAAATCTGAGCTGGGCATCGTAGAAGATGAAGAACGGCTAGAGAAAAAGAATTCATACCGAGAGCTTTTTGAGCGTTATTCCGAGCATGGTGAGATCGAGGATATGGCGCGTCTTTCACTGCATGAACACTCTCGAGGTCTGGGTTTGCGTAAAACAGAAGTCTGGGATATTGAATTGGACTCCCTGGTGAAGAGGGCTACTACGATGATGGATAGCGGCCCTAGCGAAGATCTTAAAAACATTCTGGTACAAATCAGTCTTCTGGATTTAAGGAACCCGATTCTAGAGGGCTGCAAGAGACGTTTAAATCTTGATGTCTCAGATCATGAACTGGTTTATGAAAAACAAAGGTCCCTTTCGGAGTATCTTGGCTATCTACGCGTGGTTTATGCCGACAAGATTGTGACGGCTGATGAGCGCCGTTTTTTGCAGGTGCAGAGAAAAAGGCTGAGTCTGTCAGAGCGTGAAGCTTTTGAACTGGAAATCCTTCAGGAAAATCTGGTTGATGTTTTGGAGCACGAGCAGGATGATCATTATATGATGCAAACTGAAAACTTCTCAGTGGGAGGTATTCTTTTAGCCAAGGGAATCATTACTGAGGACCAGCTAAATCATGCGTTAAAAGTCCAGAGTCAAGACCCGGCCACAAAGCTGGGAGCGGTGATTTATAGTCTAGGCTATATCTCTCATTGGGATCTAAATCAATGTTTAAGTCTTCAGGAGCATCTTTATTTCAAGAAGGAGTCTCATTTTTTAGGTAGAATCGCGCAAAAATTTGCTTTTATTGATCAGCGCCAGCTTAAGGACGCTTTGAGATATCAGGAGCAGCTATTTCAAGAGAAAGGCCACCACAGACAATTGGGTGAAATCCTTTTGGAACGAGGCTGGATAAGTCGTCAGACTCTAGAGTTCATGCTATCGATCCAATCTATTTCAGCCTGATTCCAATTCGCTTTTCATGGATCGCAAGACTCGTCAAAAACTAGGTGAGTTTATTTTCGCGGCTTTGCTGGCAGAGGTTGCTAGGGGCGGTCGGTTTACCCAGTCTCAAAAGCGTATGTGTCGCAAGCTGGCGACTTCCCTCAGAATTGAGAAGTCGGCGGGTATCAAGATTCATCGTCAGGTATTGAAAAGAGTCCAGCAAGAAGCCAAGCCTCGAAAAATGAGCCTTGGCCGCTTTTTTGCCAAGGTGCGTGCACGTCTAGCGCAAGACTTGTCCGAAAGGCAGACTGAAAAATACCTGCATAAGCTTGCAGCGATCATCGGTATAGAGGCTCGCAGCGCGACTCTCATTGACCCCTT
>CAZRLV010000516.1:0-2401 GCA_964600955.1 uncultured bacterium | reverse complement strand
GTGTTTGTTAGTCAAACACAAATATGCACTTTAAAATTACCCTGGTGCCGTGGCTTGACAGGGGGGCATCCATATGCGGGGCAGGCATGCCTGACCCGAGCCAATTTGGAAAGAGGAGAAAGAAACAGTTGAAGTGCTGGAATGGGAAAAACGGTTTTTTTCTGCTAAATTATTACCTATGAAAGATCTTTTTCGATTGGCTGATTTGGATAAGCCTCATGATTTCTCCTCTGCCTTTGGCAATTCCAATCCCATTGTGCTGGATATTGGGGCGGGCCGAGGAGAGTTTGCGGCGGCTATGGCTCAGGCAAATCCCCTGGAAAATTACCTATGTATTGAGATTCGAAAGCATCGGGTGGAATCTATTTTGAAGAAAAAACGTGGCCTGGGGCTAGAGAACATCCTGGTGGTTCAAGCTCGTATTGAACATTTGATTCCTCATTGTTTTTTTCGAGCATCAATCCATAGGATCCACCTTAATTTTCCAGATCCATGGCCTAAGAATCACCAAAAAAATCGACGGGCATTTAAACCCAGTTTTCTGGATGATCTCCAGGGTATCCTTGTCCGAGAGGGAGAACTACATTTCGCCACGGATGTAAAAGACTACGCCAAAGAAACCCATATGATCTTGTCTGAGCACCCAGGATTTGAAAATATTCTTAAAGGTGCGGACTGGAAAATCGAAATCGATCCACCCGTTAAAACCCTTTTTTATCGCCACGCCGTTCGATCAGGAATAGCGCCCGTTTCTTTGCATTTTAGGAAAGTTTGAGTTCCTACTACCAGTAAAAATAGGCAACCAGAGTGGTTAGGCAGATTCCAAGCAGATTTAGGAAAAACCCGTAGCGCACCATATCGCGCACTTTTACCGCACCGCTGGCCATGGCAATGGCATTGGGAGCGGTAGCGATAGGCAGCATGAAAGCGTAGCTGGCACAGATGGTTGCAACCATCAAAAATAACTGAGGAGGAAGTCCGAGTTCAGTCACCAGAGCATAAAGGATAGGAATGGCGATCGTGGTCAAGGCCATATTACTCGTGAATTCAGTTCCAAAGGTCACCAGGGCGGCGATGAGTAGAATAAAAGCAATCGTGGGAAGTGTTGAAAACACCATTAAAAACTGGACAATTTCGTGATCTAGCTTGGTGTGTCCCACTGCCTTTGCGATGGCAAAACCGGCCCCAAAGAGAAATAGAATTTCATAGGGGGTTTTACGTGTATCTTCCCAGGATAAAAAATCGATTTTTGGAAAGAACAAAAGCAGTCCTGCTCCTAGAAGAACCAGCTTTTCATTGAGCCCCAAACCGGAATAATAAGGCTCAATAGGTGAGTTTAAGATTAAGAGAAGCCCCAAACCACTTAAAATAGCCACCAGCTTTTTCTGCTCTGTGCTCAAGGGGTTGGCTTGTCTCAAAGGAACATCCAACGAAAATCTGCGGACACTATATGCGAGGATAAAACCCATGCAAAGTAGCATAGCCAAAGCTAGGGGAATCGTCAGGGTCATCCACTGAAAAAATGGGATCATGGGTAAGGCCTGATCTTCCATAAAGCCCAGAAAAATTAAATTAGGAGGAGTTCCAATGGGGGTCATGATTCCCCCGATGGTTGCCCCGTAGGCGATAGCCAGCACAAACCTCATTTTGAGGCGACTCATTTCAGTGATCCCAAGAGCCAGGGGAATCATCAAGAGGGTTGTGGTGGTATTGGATAAAAGAGCGCTCAGGATTGCCGCTGTTAAAGCCAGAGACAGAATCACTCCTGTGGGAGTATAGGGGAAAAACGTGAACATTCTCTGGATAACTTCACGGTGGAGATTGGTTTTTTCCACGGCCAATCCTAGAAAAAAACCACCTAAAAAGAGAAAGATAATGGATTTGGAGTAATTCCCAGTGGTTTGTCCTGTAGAAAGCACTTCACATACGGGAAATAGGATAATAGGAAGCAGGGAAGTTACACCCAGCGGAAGCCCTTCATTACTCCAGAGAGCTACCAGCAGGACAATTAATCCCACCAGGCGGGACTGAATTTCATTTAGCCCAAGCAGGGCCAAGCCATAGGCCAAAACACCAAGGACAATAGCAAAAAGGACTTTTCGCATAATAAGGGAGGCTCATCTGAGCCAAACGGAAAGCGCATCATACCACAGAGCGATTTCTTGACAAAATAGAGCGTAGCGGTTACTCTACCGACCCGCTGAAGCGGGAAGAGTAATGATATGGCCAACGTAGTCAAGAAACGACGTAAGAAAATACGCAAGCATAAGCATCGCAAGCTCCTCAAGCGCACGCGCCATCAGCGCCGCAAGAGGAAGTAGCAGCGGTAACGCAACTCACCTATTTTTAACCCCATTTTTGGGGTGGTTGGTGGCGTATAAAACTTTCTCAACGAACTAGC
>CAZRLV010000515.1:0-2404 GCA_964600955.1 uncultured bacterium | reverse complement strand
CAACCCATCCCTATGGCGGGCGTTCCACATCATGCCCATGAAGACTATGCTGCCCGGTTACTCAAAAAAGGCTATAAGATAGCCATCTGCGATCAGGTGGAAGATCCAAAAACGGCCAAAGGCATTGTTAAGCGTGAAGTTACCCAGGTCATCACACCGGGAACCGTGACCCTGTCCGGGGTTTTGAACCCCCGCAAAAACAATTTTCTGGCCGCCTTACATCACCAGGCTAAAAAGCTGCATTTCACCTATCTCGATGTTTCTACGGGCGAGGCCTTTACTACGGAGTTTTCCGTCTCGCGTAAAGACTGCCTTGCTCTGGTCGAGGAAGTTTTAAGAGTTCGACCCTCAGAACTTTTGATCCATAAGCGTATCTTAGAAGATAATCGACTCAAAGAGATTTTGATCAAAAATCTCATTGAGCGTGAAATTCGCTTTCAGCGTTTTGAAAAACGCCTGAGTAAATCAACCCCCCTGTTTCAGGAATGGGTTTCTGGAGAAGTCCTAAATGCCTCAGGACTGGACCGACGTAGCGGGGCCAGATTTTCATTTGAGATGCTTTTTCAAACCCTTGAGATCTGCTCCATTCAGACAGATTTACAGGTCATCACGGCTTACTGTGTGCAAGAAAAGCTGCTGATGGATCAAAACACGATTCGCAATCTGGAGGTTTTAGAAACTCTATACTCGGGCTCCAGGCAGGACTCCCTCCTGGGGACTCTTGATAGAACCCTCACGGCCCCAGGAGCACGGCTACTTGAATCTATGCTGCTTTCCCCGCTCATTCAGCCTGAGGCAATTGAAAGACGACTCTGCAAAATATCGGCTCTGAGAGAAAACCCCCAACACCTGAGTCAGTTGCGCAGTTTGTTAAAAGGGGGGTATGATCTTTACCGGTTGGTCAATCGGCTCCTAAATGGCCATGCCAATGCTAGAGATCTCATCGCGGTTCAAAAATCCCTGGAGATTATCCCCGATCTTAAGAAGCTTATTTCGCATCTTAGCATCCAGGATTCTCTACCAAAGCTTGACGATTTACAGGGACTTACACAGGAAATTCAGGCCGCCATCGTGGATGAACCTCCAGCGAAAATCACTGAGGGTGGATTGATTCGCAAGGGCTACTCTGTTGAGCTTGACCGTTGCTTGGAGCTTGCAAATCAAGCCGATGCTCTTCTCTTAAAGCTTGAGGAAAAGTCTCGCAAGGAGGCCGGAGTTAAATCCATGAAGGTTCGCCATAACCGGGTTCATGGTTATTATTTCGAGGTTCCCCGCGCCCAGTCCGCAAACCTTCCCGAGCAGTTTATGCGCCGTCAGACCTTGAGTAATTGCGAGCGTTTTACCACTGAAGAACTCAAAGAAATGGAGCGTGAGATCCTGCATGCCCGTGAAACCATGGGTAACCTGGAGTACAGCCTTTTTCAGAATCTACGTGAGAATCTTCTGTCTCAGGCTCGTGAAATTCAAAATTGGGCCGGGGTTCTAGCTCATTTCGATGTGATGGGGGCACTGGCTGATTTGGCCCTTGAGAAGGGCTGGGTGCGCCCGCAATTTAGCGCAGAGCCCGAATTGATGATTGAAGAAGGTCGACACCCCGTAGTTGAAAATAAAACTGAGGTGTTTGTTCCCAATGATCTAAGAATGCGTTTAGAGGTTGACCCGGTTCATCTGATTACGGGTCCCAATATGGGCGGGAAATCCACCTATTTGCGTCAAACTGCCATCCTGGTGCTTTTGGCTCAGATGGGATCTTTTGTTCCCGCAAAGTCCTATCGAGGCAAGGTTTTTGATCGGATCTTTACTCGCGTGGGGGCCTCGGATGATCTGGGTGGCGGAAAAAGCACCTTCATGGTGGAAATGACCGAAACCGCCTATCTTTTGCACCACGCCACAGAGGATTCTCTGGTCCTCTTAGATGAAGTTGGTCGGGGGACAGCCACTTTTGACGGCCTGAGTATCGCCTGGGCCGTGGTGGAATATCTCTTGTCTCAAAATCGATGTATGACTCTTTTTGCGACCCATTATCATGAGCTGACCCAGATCCAAAACCAGGACTCAAGGGTGAGAAATTTCTCGGCGTCTGTTCTTGAGCAACAGGGTGAGGTTGTTTTTTTGCATAAAATTCAGGCGCGTAGCGCAAACCAAAGCTATGGAATCCATGTGGCCAAGCTCGGAGGCATGCCCGTAGCTTTACTGCGCCGGGCCAGGGAAATCCTGCATGAGCTGGAATCTTCCAAGGCGGCTGTAGTGGGTCTGGATCAGCCCTATAAAAAACTCTGTGTGCAGGGGCGTCAGCAAGGCTTGTCCAGGACCGTCAATGGTGAGTCCGCTCTGATCGAAAGACTTCAAAACTTAGACCCTGAAAACCTGACACCGGTTGAGGCCCTGCAAGTCTTGATGGATC
>CAZRLV010000514.1:0-2406 GCA_964600955.1 uncultured bacterium | reverse complement strand
CCGCTCTGTGAGCAGCTTGTAGAGCGGGCGTGTTACTACAGGTTCCAAACCCAGGAAAAACCTTTATCTTCATTGTGACTTCTGAATTCTTGAATTAAAGCAACGCTTTAACACCGGGGAGTTCTTTGCCTTCTAGAAATTCCAGGGATGCGCCTCCGCCGGTGGAGATATGGGACATTTTGCTTTGAAAGCCCATTTGATTAACGGCGGCTACGGAATCTCCACCACCGACGATGGTGAGAACATCATCTAGTTCTGCCAGCACCTCGCAAACCTTGCGCGTCCCCTTAGCAAAAGCCTCAATCTCAAAAACTCCCATGGGTCCGTTCCAGAGAATGGTCTTGGCGGTGCTCAGATGGGTTTGAAAGGTCTGTAGGGTTTCCCCACCAATATCGAGTCCCATATAGCCTTCAGGGATTTCCTCAACGGGCACAGTTTTATAGGGAACGGCATCCGAGACTTCGGTTGCGATCACCACATCCTGAGGCAGGACGAGTTTGTCTGGGTAAAGCTCCAAAATTTCACGAGCCTGTCTTACAAAAGAGTCCTCAAATAGGGAATTTCCGATTCCATGACCCAGAGCCTGCAAAAAGGTGAAGATCATTCCTCCGCCCAGAAGCACTTTATCTGAGATCTCAAGGAGATTATTGAGAACGCTAAGCTTGCTCGAAACCTTGGAGCCGCCCAGTATGGTAATTAGAGGGCGCTCAGGTTGACCCAGAACTCCCCCCAGAAAATGAATTTCCTTCTCAAGCAAGAACCCCGGTGCCGAGGGTAGGAGCTCAGCCACACCAAAGGTGGAGGCATG
The DNA here is from genome assembly GCA_964600955.1 of uncultured bacterium. Lineage (GTDB taxonomy): Bacteria > Muiribacteriota > UBA6191 > UBA6191 > UBA6191 > CAZRLV01. The sequence goes on along the minus strand of CAZRLV010000514.1, from coordinate 1,598 downwards.
GGCACGGTGGGCTGTGCCAAATGCATCATTGATGAAAAAGTCACAAGATTCCGCCAAGTTCTTGCAAAACCCAGGGTCATTAGCCTCTTCTCCAGTGTGAAACCTGAGGTTTTCCAAAAGAATCACGGCGGTCTCAGAGCGATGGGCATTGATGAGTTGATTGACTTCAGATCCAATACAGTCCCCGGCGAAAAATACCGGGTAATTCAGATGTGATCTAAGTCGTTCTGCGATGGGTTTTAGGCTGAACTCCGGCTTAGAGCTTCCTTTGGGTCTTCCAAGGTGGGAGCAAAGTACCACCGTGGCAGATCGGTTTAAGAGATGGCGGATCGTCTCCAGGCTGGCCTGGATACGGGTTTCATCGGTGATTTTTCCATCATGAATGGGGACATTCAAATCGCAGCGAACCAGGACAGTTTTTCCCTCCACGGGAAGATTTTGAATTGTATTTCGTGTTTTCATATTTAAGATTATTCTATCCTCTTTCATAAAAGGATGTCCAGGTAGGGCGGATCTAAGAACATGAATCATAGGAATCAAAGGAATCCTAGGAATGAAGAATAAGACTTGGAAAAGCAAATATCCGCTGCGTCACCCATCAACCCCAAAACCTGTCATCCTACGGCTTGACCGGGGGATACATCTTCCTCTTCTCTTATCCTATTCCTATGTTTCCTCTGATTCCTTTGCTCCCTTGGATTCCTTCTCTTAACTTTCGTGCTTTTCGTGGTTAAAGTTCTTCTCCCTTGACAGTCTGAACTTAAAGATTAGAATGACTGCCCACTTAACGAACATATGAGGTGGCTCTATGCAAGGTTCTGAAAAACTCTCAGTCAAAGCTTACGAAACCATGGACGGATCCGAGTATCCTCCCTGTGTTCCCCCAGAGGTAACCCTTCCTGAGTTCACCCTGAAATCGGTTGTTTTTGGCGCGATCATCGGGGCGCTTTTTGGTGCGGCGAATGCCTATCTTGGGCTCAAAGTGGGCTTGACGGTTTCGGCCTCGATTCCCGCGGCGGTGATGGCCGTGGCTCTATTTCGCTTGATGCGTAGCGGAACCTTGCTTGAGACGAATATGGTGCAAACCATCGGCTCAGCCGGTGAAAGTCTGGCGGCCGGGGTGATTTTCACAGTCCCGGCCTTTTTTCTCTGGGGGCTGGAACCCGCTCAAATGGAGATTGTTCTTATCTCTATTCTTGGGGGAATGCTGGGGGTTTTATTTATGATCCCCCTGCGGCGTTTTCTCATTGTCAAGGAGCATGGAAAACTGCCATATCCTGAAGGCACGGCCTGTGCTGAAGTGCAGGTGGCGGGCCGAGGAGATCTCTCGAGGGCCAAGGCTTTGTTTGCGGGTATGGGTATAGGGGGTCTTTATCAATTTTTAATGGGGCATGAAACCTTCGCTCTCTGGTCCAAGGAACCTTATTATCAGTTCCAGCGCTTCAAAGGTGCTTTAGTTGCAGGGGAGGTTACGCCTGAACTTCTAGGAGTGGGCTATATTATTGGCCCGCGCATCGCCGCCATTATGCTCGCAGGAGGGCTTTTAGGCTGGTTTGTTCTCATTCCTCTCATCACTCTTTTTGGGGCACAAGTGAGTT
>CAZRLV010000513.1:0-2417 GCA_964600955.1 uncultured bacterium | reverse complement strand
TTATCGCGGATGTGGATGGCGAGGCCGCTCTCGTAGATGGAGGGATGCTCTCTGTTTTTCCTGTGCAAGGAGATAAAACCTTGGACGAGGGACTTGCCCCTGTGGACGAGCCAGGGGATTCTGGCGTGGTGAAGTTATCCCTGGAGGTTGCGGAGGATGGGATGACGGCTCTGTTGACCTGTCAGTCAGGGTCCAGTCGCAATTTATTAATGGAGCAGGTCGAGGAGCTTCTTTACGCCAAAGATGTAATTCATGGCATTGAGTACGAGAAAATAGCGTCCCTGATTGAGCATCATAATGAAAACGGCAAAGGGTTCGAGAGTGAAATTGTCGCCAAGGGAGACCCGCCGATCAATGGGGCGGACCAGGTTTTAAGTCTTTATTTTGATACGGAGTTGAGCCCGGACCAGGATCAAGTGATTGTGGGAGAGAAGCGTTATGAGTCTAATGTAGTGGAAAATTCTGACATTATAGCCTGTCTTTCCCCATATTCACCTCCACGTTTTGGTCTGACCGTAATGGGGAAGAATATCGTGGGTCGGGCAGGGAGAAAGTACTCGGTTCATTTGGGACGGGCTTGTTCTTATAGTACCCAAAGCGGTGAAATTATTGCTTGTGACTCGGGAATGGCGGCCTTTATTGATGGAAAAATAGAGGTGCGACCGGTTTCAGGGGTATCCATCAAGTCCAAAAAGAAAAAATCAAAAACATCAGAGCAGTCGACTGAAGTTTCTCAGGACCTTGGGGGGCAACTGTCTGAGTCTCCAGAGGACTCCAGCGCTGCGACCTCAATTTCAGATTCAGAGCTCGATCATGAATTTGAAGATTTGAGTCCAGAACCTCATGCTGGTGATAGTGCTCAAAAGCGTCAGAAACATACGGTCCGGGTGTCTGATGAAGATCAAGAGGGTGCCTCTGTTGCCCCTGATTCAGAGTTTTCAGAGCAAGACGAGATTCATGATGGTGTTGCCGTTGAGGTCTCAGAGGATGAAATGGAGGTGACTCTAACGCTCCGGCCCCGTGAGAATCAGCCCTGGACTCTCGAAGAACTTGAGGACAAAATATATAAAAAAGACATAGTTTTTGGCATTGAATATGAAACGATTCAAGAAGTTGTTGAACATGTAAATTCCGGGAAATCGGTTGTGCGTGAGATTATCGCTTGCGGCGAACCCGCAGTAGATGGTGTTGATGAGAAATTGACGCTGTTTTTTTCGAAAGACGCTTCGCTTGATTTGGACAACTCTTCAGATCCTGAACTTTTAAACCCGGAAAATCATTGGGACCAGTGCTTAAAAAAAGGGGATATAGTTGCAAAATTCCACTCAATCATTCCTCCCAGGCCAGGTTTGACGGTTACCGGTAAAAAAACTGAGGGGCGCGAGGGCAGAAAATCAATCTACCATATGGGGGAGGCCTGCATTTTCCAGAAAGATACGGGGGTTTATACGTCGGCAATTGAAGGGCAAGTGGTTTTGATGGGAGCCGGGCTTTTAGATGTTGAGCCTGTGCGCTTTATCCACGGAGATGTATGTCTGGCAACAGGCGATATTTTTTTTGACGGTAAGGTTGTAGTCACGGGCAATGTGCTCTCAGGACTCAAGGTGGTCGCTAAAAGCGATGTCATGGTGCTCGGAAGAATCGAGATCGCTAATATCACCTCAGGGCGTAATATCTTCGCGCGAGGCGGCATCCAGGGGGGAAACCGAGGCAAAAAGGCCAGACTACAGGTCAAAGGCAAGTTGGAAGCTAAGTTTTGCAATAATGCCCATGTACATTGTAAGGGCAGTATCACCGTCAATCATTCAGTTTTGCATTGTGACATTGAATGTAGCGGATTTTTAAAAGTTTTGGAGGGTAAGGGGATCGTAGGGGGGAAAATCCAGGCTGCTGAGGGAATTGGTACGACATGCCTTGGATCTCCTCTGGGAGTTCCTACGGAAGTATTCGTAGGTGGATACAATTACGAAATCAAAACTGAGATATCGAGGATTGAAGGTAAGCGAAATCAATTAAGTAAAAAAATTAAGGAGTTGAGTGTTCGCCTGAAACCCTATGAGGGGCAAAACCTTGGTGATCTGCCCAAAAAGATTGGGGAGAAAATGCGCGGTCTGCGTCAGGAGCTTGAGATGCTGCTCAGACAGGACCGTGATCATGCCTGTACCTGTGATGACCTCAAAAGTAAGCTGAAGTCTAAAAGAGAGATGATCGTTACCGTCACCGATACAGTCTACCCGGATGTTCGCATTCAGATTGGAAGCTCGATTCTCCAGGGGCTTTACGAACCGATTCGCAAATGTATTTTCCAGGAACACGAGACGCATTCGGCAGTCGAATATTATCCAATTCTCACAGACGAAGAGAAAGTGGTCATGGAAATAGAAGTCGAGGGAAAAAAGGAAGACGCGTTTAACCTG
>CAZRLV010000512.1:0-2424 GCA_964600955.1 uncultured bacterium | reverse complement strand
GTGTGGGGGGGAAAGCCCGCAAGGGCTTACCTATCCCGATTCAAAAGGTCGAAAAGCTTGGTCAACACGAATTGTCGAAGAGAAGAAGAAGATGGATCCCCCGATCAAGTCGGAGGATGACGAAAATAAAGAACTATTGGAATTGTTGGAGTGGGGAAAGAGAAGAGGTAGATGTTTTTGGAATTGTCATCCTACGGCTTGACCGGGGGATCCATTCAAGGGGTCGGGAACAGTCTTTTTCTTCATTCTGAATTCTGAATTTATGCTTTCCAGGTTACCTGTGAATTGGAGCCCAGAATGACAGACGTTACAGCCTTTATACAGCCGGGTGTTGAGATGGTGCGGCTTTATGTTTTGGAGAAGCTGGCGGGGGCTTTTATTCCGGCTTTTTTTATTGCGGGTGCTATTGCGACTTTTATTCCCCGGTATGCGATCTTGAGGTATCTATCTCAGGGCACTTCCTGGATTGTTTCTTATCCCATTGCCCTTGTGGGTGGCGGGGTGCTATCCGTTTGTGCCTGTGGAATTCTACCCTTGTTTCAAACCATTTATCAGCGCGGGGCCGGTTTGGGGCCTGCCATGACTTTTCTTTTTGCGGGTCCTGCTATCAATATCATCGCTATTGTCTTCACTTACCAGTTTCTAGGGTTTTCTCTGGGTACGGCGCGCCTGCTTCTGGTGCCTTTGATTGCTTTGGGGTTAGGGGTGTTTTTTGCTCGAGTGTTTAAGCAGCCTGATTCCGACCTTCGCGCGGGAGGGGGCGCTGAATTGGATCTGATTGAGGAAACCAGAAGCCCTTTGTGGGTTCGCGTAAATCTGTTTTTAGGATTAATGGCTATGGTCATGACCTTGCCCGTCGAACAGATTCCCTGGAAGTTTAAAGCTCCTTTCAATATTGGCCTCCTGGGGCTTATTTCTATTTTAGGTGGGTTTTATTTGACTCGAATTGAGAGGCGTTCCTGGTTAGATAAATCCTGGTTTTTAATCAAGAATATTGTTCCCAAATTAGTTCTGGGAGTTTTTCTCGTAGGATTGATTGAACCTTATATTACGCCCTTGCTGGTGGAATATCTTGTGCGTGACGATGCATTAGCATCCCTGGTTGCAGCTCTGATTGGGGGAGTTTTATATCTGGGTACAATTCTTGGAGTGGTGGCTGTTAAGGGTCTGGTGGCTATGGGAATGCCGGGTGGCCCTGCTCTGGCGCTTTTGCTTGCCGGGCCGACTATCGCACTACCATCCATGATTGTCCTGGTGAATATTTGCGGGGCTCGCATCGCTCTGAGCTTTTCGCTGGCTGTGATCCTAGTATCAGCCCTGGCTGGGTATGTCTACGGTCAATTGGGGCTGGGTGGAGCGATTTGAGGCATTGGTCTTTTGCTGTTTTTTCTTTGAGTTGTTTTCTGTTTGGCTCCACTTGCTGGGCCTGTGATTTGAATCACGACTGGGAAGTTTTTAAAACCGAAACCATCCATGAACTTAAGCCCCATGTTTTTCTAAAGGCTGTATTGGAGCATTTTGGCCCCCAAAAAAAACCGATCCTGATTCTTGATGTCAAAGACTTGTTTCAAAAAGCGAAGATGAAGCCCAGGATTCTTGAAAACTCCTTGCTCAGCTATGGGTTTGATCTACAAGGTGAGCAGGGGCTTTTTTTTAGGAACCCCGCGCAGGTTAGCCGTCAGGATCTCTTCAATCCCGAGACTCTCAAAAAATGGATTGGAGCCCAGGAATTTTCGCGTTTGATCAGTCTTAAATTAACACGCTATGCCACTGTTTTACAGCGATCTAAAGATCGATATATTCAAAATAAGAATGTCTATCGTGAGTCCCGGTTTCATGACCTTGAATTCAGTTATGCGATTTTGAGCCCCGAAGGTCGCTATCTGGACTTTCAAGATGTAGAGCTTAGAATCGAAGAGGTTTCCACCTTTCAGGAGATGGAAAATGGAAAACGGGTGATGATTTCTCTGAAAGGGTTTGACCCGCCTTCAGAACTCTGGAAGGATGAGAATTATTTTCTTGGCATGGAGGGGTTACAAGGGCTTCCCATGACGGTATTGAAAAGCCTTGGACTGGTAGATCCGTGAGATTGGCTAGGCGCAGGCTTTATTTTCTTGCCCCCATTTTGATGATGGGCTTGATTTTCTTTTTAAGTCATCAGTCGGGTGGAACGCACGATCTTCCAGACTGGCCGGGCTTGGATAAAGTTCTGCATTTCCTGATTTTCGCCGCTCTTGCCTCCGCCTGGATTTTGGCCACGCATAAAAATAAATTGAACTATCGCATGCAGATTTCAGCAGGAGCTTCGATTGTTTATGGTCTACTTGATGAATGTCATCAGCTCTTTATTCCCGGGAGATGTTTTGAGCTTCTTGACTGGGGAGCAGATAGTGCCGGAGTCCTTGTGGTGATTCTGGTTTATCG
>CAZRLV010000511.1:0-2438 GCA_964600955.1 uncultured bacterium | reverse complement strand
GATATTTCCAGCGTCTTGATTTTCGCAAAAGGGCATGGTCCTGACTCTGCGATGTTTTCTTGAGCCGCAGAGCTACCTGTGAGCGCAATTGATTAAAATGGTGGATAAGTTTCTGCATCTGATCCCAGGATTCAATTCCTTGAATATAACCTGGAAACGCAAGAATTTCCCTCTCAATCTTTTCATCCAGCCAAAATGTTTTCTGATGCGTTTTATGCTCAGGCTCTTTGGGGGGCTTTTTAAGCAGGTCAGCCAAAGGGATTTGATACGGGGCATCATAGGTGGGCTGCGGGTTGGCAGAACTTGCAACTAAGGTATCTGCCTTTTTATTTTTCAGTTCTACACCCATCCATTGTTCTTGAACATCCCGGTAAAAAACCCGGTTTTCTGACTCAATTCGCAGGAGAGTTGTGTCCGGAGTTTGACTAGTTTGTCCCACCCGTATGCGGCCCAGGGTTTCTCCAGAATCTCTATGCTTGAGTATCAGATAGCGATAGGTTCCCCGCTCCAAAATATAGGCCAGAAGGTCCAGGTCCGGGTGGTGGGTCAGTCCATAGCAGGATTCTCCCTTAGGTGATACCCTTCGCAGCTTTTCGCTTTGCGTTTCATAGCCCCATAGCTCGGTACCCGAACCGGTGTTTTTTTGAAAAAAGCAAGTGGAGCCTTCGACCAGTACAAGGGTTCCCTTGCGCGCTTTATATTGACCCGCAGTCCACCGCGCAAGTTGAATTTTTTTACCCGCTTTTTTGGGAGAAAAACTTAATTCAAAATACTCAGGACTTTGCGATAATTGTATTTTTCCAAAAGAAGTTTGGTGTTCACGTAGGACGATGTGTTCGCTGGGGGTGGTTTCGGGAGACTTGCGCTCCAAAGAGTTATTCTCACTCATCATGGTTCTAGCAAATGCGGCTTTGTTTTGCTGAATTTGATCTAGAACCTTGGGGATATTCAAGGTTTCAATGCCTGATTTACTATGAAGTTCAAGATGGTCAGAATCCCTGAAAATAATGCGGGATGGATGGGAGTGTGTGTTTGCGCCAAGCTTGGCCTGATAAGTGAGTTTATAACTGGGGCCTTCCTTGGACAGTTGTTTGAGATAAAGCGAGGCGTCAGAATCCTGTCGATCCAGACGATCTCGCGTAGAGAGAAACGCAAGCCACCGTCCCGAGGGACCGGGTATCGGCGAGTAATCATCAAAGGGAGATTCCACGATGGTCTGAAACTCACCGATTGCTGGGGAAAATTCTACCAGATCTCTATTTGGAGCCTCTCCCCTTTCCAGGTAGAAAGAAATCCTTGAGGAGTCCCAGACGAAATAGGGCAGATCCGATCGATCATCAAGCTTCATAAACTCATGAACCAGACCCTCATCCCCTGGAGACTTAACAGCAAGTGCGAATCCATCCAAACTGAAATGCTTGTAGATAACCCACCCGGAATGAACAGGAGACGCAAATTTTAGAGCTTTTGCGTTCACTGCTTTGAGGGCATAGTAGACTAGATTATCCTCCAGAGCACTGAGTTGCTCCTCTTTTCGCGCCTTGACCATAATCTGCTTGAGAAGGTCTTTGTCCTCGGGGGAGAGAGTATGAGAATCACGAACCTGAACCAAAAGGTTTTCAAGTTCAGCTTGGGAATCAGCCGAGAGGTGGATGGAAACCAGGATAATTAAACAAAGAAATCGCATGCTCGGGTAAGGGTAACGCTCAGGTGCGTAATCTAGCATTCTCCGCAGGTAGATACAATCCCCGACCTTTGAATCGAACTGCTATAATAATCTTATGGAGCCAGGGAATTTAAGTTTTTTTCCACGAGTTGGAGTTCAGGAGTCCGCGTTCCTTAAAACCATCTTGAGTGACCTTCAAAATAGAAGTTTTGTTTCGCTTTTAGCTTTTATCCAGAGTCACTCTCTACATAGCCCCGAGGGAACCCATCTTTGTAGATTAGTTCTGCGTGATAGAGATCAACTGAACTGGATTTTTTCCATCCCTGAATTGGAAGCCGCATTCTTTTCTCAGAAATTAAGTCCGAGTGATGAGGCTTTGGCTCTGCTGCGAAGGCATTTTCTTCAGGCGGAGAAATATAAACATCACCTGCAATCATCTCAATCCTATTATGTTAGCGATGAGAAGGTACTCTGGAATCGGTACTTCACGGACCTTGAGACTCTTGGTATTCCATCGAAATCCCATCTTTGCGTTAATCTTAAAAACTATCTGGAGTGGTGTAAAGTTCAAAATGGGCTCGAAAATGACGAGATGCTCTCCAAAATGATCTTTCCACTGTATAAGGAATTGAAGACTCAGCCTGGTGTAGCCCTTCCCTTTTTGGTTGAGACCCTTAAAATCATTTTCCATCTTCACCCAAGCCATTCGGGAGCCCTACTCGAAAGAACCCGAATCCTGGAGCTTTGCGGTTCCAGCCTCGATGGGTGTGAT
>CAZRLV010000510.1:0-2443 GCA_964600955.1 uncultured bacterium | reverse complement strand
TCTCGCTTCTCAATGAGTATCTCTCAGCTATGACCGACAATATTATTTTCAGTCACCATGGAATGCTCGATAAATATGAAGGTGATGCCATCATGGCGATTTTTGGGGCACCGGTACATCGTCCTGACCATGCATATGAGGCCTGTTTAGCGGCCCTCGATAACCAGTCAATTTTGCAAAACGAACTCTGGAAAAAATGGAAGGATGAAGGCAATCCTTTGTTTAATATTCGCATCGGAATCAATACCGGTCCTATGCTTGTAGGAAATATGGGTTCTAGATCGAGATTCGACTACACGGTTATTGGAGACAATGTTAATGTGGGGGCTCGACTGGAAAGCCTGAATAAATACTACGGCACCCGTATTTTAATCAGCGAATCCACCCGGGCTCATTTGGGCAAACGTCTGCATACCCGGCTTTTGGACTATGTGCGCGTCAAAGGGAAAACGGTCGCAATAGAAATCTATGAGTTGATAGGACGTGAGGGCTCAGTGAGCAAAGAGCAATTACGTGTGAAAGAAAGTTATGAACTGGCGATGGAACTCTATAAGGAACGTCAGTTTAAAAAAGCCAATGATTCATTTCACTGGGCGTTTAAGAATTCAGAGGGCGGGGACCGGGCTTCACAAATCATGATGGAGCGCTGTGCTAGATACACCGAGGAGCCCCCACCTTGCGACTGGGACTATGTCTGGACCTTTACTGAAAATACGGAGGACGCATGTGCAACCCTGAGCGACTCAACCCCAAAAACGAAAACCTGATCCGCGAACTGCTGAGATTGATCGGAGACAATCCAGATCGTCCGGGACTTCTGAACACCCCTCGCAGAGTTTTACTGGCCTATGATGAGTGGTTTTCGGGATACCAGCAAGACCCTGAGTCCATCCTCTCGGTGCAATTTGTTCAAGAAGAATATCGTGTAGACTCCATGATTATGTGCAAGAATATCGAGTTTTACTCGACCTGTGAGCATCATTTAGCACCTTTTACCGGCAGGGCTCACGTGGCCTATATTCCGCGCCCCGGAGGTAAGGTCGTCGGGCTTTCAAAGCTGGCACGACTGGTGGATTGTTTTTCGCGCAGACTGCAAATTCAGGAAAAATTAACCGTACAAATCGCCGACACGATCAAAAATGCCTTAGACCCCCTGGGTGTGGGCGTGGTCATGGAAGCCAAGCATTTTTGCATGTGTTCCAGGGGCGTCAACAAGCAAAGTTCACAGATGGTGACCTCCAAGCTACTCGGAGATTTTCAGGAAAACTTGGCTACGCGTGAAGAGTTTATGCGGCTCATCAATCACTCAGCAAGTTGAGATTGAATACGCTCGAAGGCTTTTCCCAAAACTTCAGGTTCGAGAAGGATATTGATTCTAAAATAATTGTCTACATCGGGTGAAAAACTACAACCCGGTACTACCAGTACATTCTTTTGCTGCAAAAGATCCATGCCAAAATCCAGGCTACGATTTTCATAGCGGGTGCCCTCCAGACAGATATACCCGTAGAAGGCACCATCGATGGGATAGTGCTTTAAGCCAAGCTCTTCACAAAAATCCATAACCTGTATGCGACCTCTCTTGAATAAGTTTGCCAGATCACTGCGCCGTCCCCGGTCATTTTTTAATAGCTCCAGCGTGAAATACTGTACCAGAGTATTGGGACAGGTATTGATATTTTGCTGGAACTTCTTGACACGTGCCATCAGTTTGGTGTCATCGCTAACCAACCAGCCTAATCGAAAACCTGTGAGTCCAAAAGTCTTCGAGATTCCCCGAATCAGAACCGTATTCTCGTAAGCAAAGGGGGAAAACATCTCCTCGCGTGAAAAACCGTAGTAAACCTCATCCAAAATGACCCGGATTCCAGTTCCCTCTAACCCTCTGAACAGATCCTGAAGATCTTGTTTTGCATCTACCGCCCCTGTGGGATTATTGGGAGAATTTAGAAGAATATAGCGCGTATTTTCAGAAATTGACTCCAGAAGTTGAGACACGGGCAAGCGCCCATCTGAAGATCGCTCCACCAAAGTGCAAGACAGGCCAAAAAGATGAAAAAGACTGGCATAGCCTGGATAACGCGGAGCTACGGCAAGCACCCCCTCTCCTGGAACTGATAGTCCTCCGAGAGTCATATATAAAGCCTGCATGGAACCGGTAGTGACACAAACCTGCAAATTCTCCTTAGAAAATTCTCTGGCATAGGCATCCGTCAGAAAAGATTTGAGAACCGGCAATCCATCCGTGGGTGAATAGGTGGTGATCGACTTTTTCATCTGCTCGATAAATAAGGACTCCAGGGCGGGACTCAGGGGGAGATTTGGTTCTCCCAGCCCGAGTCGTAGGGTCTCACTATCACATTGTTCGGAAAGCTTTCGCACCAGGGATAGTTCAATAGAATCTAAAAGTTCACGCATTTTGACTCCCAGCCTAAAGTTTTTG
>CAZRLV010000509.1:484-2446 GCA_964600955.1 uncultured bacterium | reverse complement strand
GCTCCTTGTAAATTAAGAATGAACTGGGGGAAAGGGCTTTTTACGACCATTTGAGTGGATCCCCCGGTCAAGCCGTAGGATGACGGAAGTCGAGGATTCAGAAGACAGGAGACAGAAGCCAGAATGAAGATAAAGGTTTTTCCGACCATCCATCTTTTTTCCTTTTCTCTTTCCCCATTCTGATGATTCCTCTAGTTCCGATAGTTCTTTAGTTCCTTCTTCTGCAGTTCATTCTTCCTATTCCCCCCTCATCCTAGATCAACCATGGCTTTAAGAGTCTTTATGCTCCAAAATTGATTCAGAGGTTCTTGATTTCAGGTCGAATGATACTGTAGTTGAAAATAGGATTACACCCATGACTGCTTCGCAAACGACAGAACTGATTCAGAACTCTCAACGATTTGAAGAGGGAACCCTGGTGGGCTATAACCTGACCAAAGGACCGGCTCTGGGGGTGGTGACCAAAAGCGGGCCTGGCGTGGTACGGCTTTTCATTCGAAATCAGAAAGAATTTCCCGTCAAAATTAACAGTGTCTTTGTTCAGGGCTGTGTTCACTCGAATAAATCGCGGCCCGAATGGGTGAGGCTACTTGAAGATCTTGAGTCTGAGTCTGAAAAGGCTCGGATTGAAATGGACCTTAGCCTTTTGCATGAAAGTGTCTTGGATTCCAGTCAGGCAAAAGGCTACCCTCTAGATGAGCTAGTAGATGCCTATTTTGGCGAAGATTTCAGCCTTTTTCAGGTGATGGGTTTAGCGCGTGCACTCGCTGATGATCGCTGCTATTTCAAAAGGCGTAAAGATCAATTTACCCCCTCAACCTCGGAACAAATCCAAGAATACTTCAGAATTCAGGAAAAGCTGGCTCAGAAACAGCGCCAGGAAGAAGAAACCGTTTTGTTTTTGCAAAGTCCTGAACCTGTAAGCGGGTCAGGGGGGGATGGGTCTCCGGTTGCCCTGGAAACCCTCATCGATCTAAGCGTTCATTTTGAGCGCTCGACTCATTTCTCAGACTACAAAGATCTGCTCTCGCGAGCGGGAATCCAGACTCGATCTGCACTGAGGCGTGTACTCATCGGTAAACATGTAATTGAGGCTGATTTTCTTTTTGAGGTACATGAGGCTCATTTCCCAGCCTGTTTTTCTAAAAGTTTTCTCGCCTATCTTGAAGGGTTCCAAACCCCGCAGAGAGATGATGAGCCTGGCCGGGACTTGAGAGATCTTGAAACCTTCACCATTGATGCCCCCACCACACGCGACCGTGATGATGCCGTCTCGTTTGATCCTTCGACTTCGACCTATTATGTTCACATCACCAATGTTGCAGGTTTTACCAATGGAGATGCCAGGATTGAGAAAGAATGCTTTCGCAGACTAACCTCACTGTATTTACCGCAGTCCTATTTACCCATGCTCCCTGAGGGTCTTGTTGAGCAGGAGCTATCTCTTGAGATCGGCCGGGAATACTCGGTACTGACCGCCTCATTTCGCCTCTTGGAGGATGATTTTGAATTTGAGGTTTTTCCTTGCAAAATTCGTGTGGATTATAACTATTCCTATGAGGAATTTGATTCTCTGGGGGCTACCAAAGCCTTCCAGCCATTTTTTCAGGTCGCAGAGAAATTAAGAGAGCGGCGCTTTCAAAATGGGGCTTTTCATTACCAGCATCGTGAAATCAGCTTTGTTGAGCGCGACGATCGTGTGGTTCCTGAGACTCGGCCTAGTTTTGAATCCCAGGAAATTATTGCTGAGTTGAGCATCATGGCCAATTCCATTTTTGCGCGCTATTGCCGTGAAAATCATATCCCTATTTTTTATCGCTCACAAAAAGGTTCCGTTCAGGAGGGGCAGCGTGAAAAATTCTCACGCAATATTCACTCCTATTATGAATACTATAAACTGCGCGGATCTTGGGGCAAAACAAGTTGGGATCTCGATGAGTGCTCCCATGTAAAGCTGGGGGT
>CAZRLV010000509.1:0-474 GCA_964600955.1 uncultured bacterium | reverse complement strand
CCCCCATTCGTCGGTTCATCGATTATCTCAATCAAAAACAACTCTGGGGTTTTTTTTCTGGAGCGCCGGTGTTACCAGCCGAAGAGATGGGGGAGCTTCTTTTGAGAATTCAGGGTCATCTTTTTGAGGTCAACGGGGTCCAACAAAAAAGACAACTCTATTGGTTGCTGCGCTACTTCCAGCAGGAGCTGGACGATTCAAAGGATAGTTGTTTTCGCACCCCGGCCATGGTTTTAGGTCAGGGAGAAGACTGGGTTCTTTTCCATCTCGACGAATTCGAAAAAAGCTACCGCTGGGCACAAAACCCAAGCGGACTCAAACCTAGCGACCCTTGCGAATGCGTAATCCGTAGCGTAGATCTAATCGCCAGAGAAATGACGGGGGTATTGGAAGTTGCAGATAGGAATCAGGGGGAAAAGAGGAACTAAAGAACTATCGGAATTAGAGGAATCATCGGAATGGGGAAAGAGTTGG
>CAZRLV010000508.1:0-2450 GCA_964600955.1 uncultured bacterium | reverse complement strand
TGTTTTCGAAGTCTGCTGATCGGCGAGGCCAGTTTGGATCGCGGGGATTCAAGCTCGGATTTGGTCCGCAGACTCCCCCCGCTGGAGCTTGAGGTAGCGCCTTCTCAGGGTAAGACCACGGTTCGATTAAGCGGCAAGCTGGATTGGTGCTGGAAGAGTAGTGATGAAGCCTGGCATTGCCTGGGGTTTCACAATTCCGGGGAAACCAAGGTCCCTCATCATTTCAATCCGGTTTTAGGCTTTCTATTGGCCGTCTTGCACCCCGAATTGTCTGCGGATTTTTCAAATAAGCTTCTCAAGATTCATATTTTGACTCGCGCAGGTGTGAGCGAATTTCCCTTGCGTTTGAGCCCGGAGTTCGCGCGTGAGTACTTAGACAGACTGATCTGCGAGATCTTAAACCCAGCTCTGCCGCCCTATCTACCCGCCGGTTTTGCATTTTCCATAAAACTGCGTCTACCCAAGTCCCAGGACTCGGATAAGACAAAATTGGTTTCATTTTTTGACTTGCAGGATTGGCATTTCGATTGTTTAAAGCCTCTGGTACTGCGCCTGGAAACTGGCTTGAGTGAGAATGATCTACCAAGCCTGGACATGGCGGATTTTCTTTTTAGATCCCGGTTTTTTGAGGCTTTGCAGGCCAGCCTGGATGACGAAGGATCGTATTCCATGCAGCCCACTGCCCTTGAAAGGATGCTGCTTGAGCGCGAACTCAAGTCCATAAATTTCCAAAATGCCAGGATACTTCCCCAGGGTTGTCTGGGCCTTGCCCTCTATCGTCTCAAGCTTTTTAGCCATGCTCAAATAAGTGAGGATGATGCATGAAAGTTCTCAATAGCCCAGATCAGATAGATTTAAATTGCCACGGGTTGATTGAGGCCTCGGCTGGCACGGGAAAGACCTATACCCTTGAGAACCTTCTTTTGCGCATCATTTCCGAAGATCGGGCCAAGCTCGATGAGGTGCTTGTTGTCACGTTTACCGAAAAGGCTACCAGTGAGCTAACCCATCGAATTCGAAAAAGCCTGAGCGCTAAGATGAGTTCCGAGGGCAAAACAGGAAAGCTCATTCGCGAGGCTTTGCAATCTTTCGACCTGGCGCAGGTGTTTACCATTCATGGCTTTTGTCAGACCGTTACGCATGAGATGGCCTTTGAGAATAATCTACCTCTTTCTTGCGAGGTTGTAGATGATCGAGAGCTGATTAAAAAGCTATTTATTCCCTGGCTTCGTGAGTCCTGGCTGCACGGCCTTGGTGAGCTGGGTCCTCTTGTTTTAGCCGTTAGTGAATTTGATCAAGGCTTTGAGGGGCGCCTATGCAAACTGGCATTAA
Source organism: uncultured bacterium (assembly GCA_964600955.1). Classification (GTDB taxonomy): domain Bacteria; phylum Muiribacteriota; class UBA6191; order UBA6191; family UBA6191; genus CAZRLV01. The sequence continues at coordinate 1,118 of CAZRLV010000508.1, read as the reverse complement.
GTCTCAAGGGATTCTATAGGACTAACCCTTCGCGCAGTGAGGCTGAGAGCCTGAATCTAAAAGCTGAGTTGCAGGATATTGTCTGCAATCTTAATCAAATAAAATTCCTGATTCTGGGTTTTGAGTCCTGGCTTGAAGAGCTCAGGGCCGATCCCCAATTCGATCTAGATGCCGCTCTGATCAAGGCTCAAAATGAAAGCGGCGAGAAATCCGAACCGAAAGGGGGTCGAGAGCTAGTTTGTTGTTTGCGCGAAAAGGGCCGTGAGACCATCTCACGCTATAACAACCTTGAAAACAAACTGGCGAAGTTCTATGAGCCGCTTATGGAACTCTGTAAGCTCTGGGAAATGGACAGTCATCAAAAATTCCTGCCGATGATCTCTTTGTTTCAAAACTCCAAGGCCAAGACCTGGATTCAGTTCGCGTTTAAGAAAAAAGTCTCCGCAGAGGACCCTTTTAGAATCCTGAGTGAATTTCTGATAACCCGCTTGCAGAGCTTTGTGGACAGACTGGCTCAGGCAAGAAGGCAGATCCTGCTCCAGGCCGGACTCTCCCTACGCTCACATCTAAGATCAAAAAAGCAAAGATTGGGACTGCTTAGTTTTGATGACATGATCTCGCGCGTGCATAGCAGCGTGGTCAGTGACCCCGAAGGTCCCCTGGCCCAAAAACTTGCAGGGCGCTATCGCTATGTATTGGTCGATGAGTTTCAGGACACAGATCAAGAACAATGGGAACTCTTTCAAACCGCGTTTTTAAACCCCGTCTCAGAAGAATTCAAGACGCGACTTTATTTGGTAGGAGATCCCAAACAGGCCATCTATCGATTTCGTGGAGCGGATCTATTTACTTATTATAAGGCCAGGGAGGTTATGAGGGAACTCTCAAAAAGCCAGCAGGCCAGGCTCTATGTTCTTGAAAGAAATTGGCGCTCATCCAGTCAGATTCTTAGCGTTTTTAACCAGATTTTTGCGCGTCACAGCGATTCAGTGGATTGGTTTTTTGGACAGCCAGATCTCCACTATCAGGATCTAATCGCGGGTGATTCACCACCCCAATGGGTAGATGGAGACCCGTCTCGCAGATCTTTTCTGGTCTCAAAGCTTGAAAATCTAGAT
>CAZRLV010000507.1:0-2463 GCA_964600955.1 uncultured bacterium | reverse complement strand
GTTTTTTGGATGCGCTGGGGATCGCTCTGGTTTCGTTTTTGATTTTTTTTGCCTGGGTCTTAGTTGTAGACCCGTTTCCTGATCGGGATACGATAAATCAGTATTTTTATCCGTTTCTCAATTACCTTAAAGCCTCGACGGTCTTGGAAAATGATTTCAGCTTTCTGGTGGAAAATGTGTTTATTAGCGCTTATCCCCATGGGGGCGCCCTCTTTCCGTGGGTGATCTCGGCCTTTGGGCTTCAGTCGGTTTTCCTGGAGAACCCTTTTCTCATCTCATGGGTCCTTATTCTGGCTCTAGCCTTTATCCCGCTCTTTTTTGACTTGGATCGCACTCAGAGATGGACTCTGGGTTTTTTGGTCTTTTTTCTTCCCATGACGCAGATTTTACTCAAGGGCTTCTCGCTGCAAGCCCATAATGTGATCTTTGCTCTGATCGCCATGCTTTTTATGCGCTCTTATCTTTTGAAGAACAAAAAAATTGACCTATTGGGCTTTGTTTTTTTCTTTTGGCTTTCTGTGATCATGCGCCATCTGGGGGCTTTTTACCTGGTGAATTTTTTGGCCGCTTATATTTTGTGGTCTGCGCTCAGACTTCGCCTGGACTGGAAAATTCCGGTCTGCGTTCTTGGGGTTGTTTTGGCCTCTTTGCCCTTTTATCCGCTAAAAAATCTGGAGAGCTATTTGGTGCATGTGATCACCCATAACGAGAGCCTATCGGTAGCTTCCTTTTTTATGATATTGGCAGTGATCATGGCATCTGGTGTTTTCTGGCTATTTTTGGTGCATCGCTTCAGCCATCATGAGGTTTTGCCAAAAGCCCTTAAGAATCCCTGGTTTCTTTGTCTGAGTATTGGATTTGCCACATATCTCACCACCATAGCCTATGATTCAGATATCGGAAACCGCGATGTTTTGCTATTTCTTGTTTTTGGTTACGGGGGTATGGCGTTTTTGTTTTGGCGCTATCGGTTTGATTCCGTGCGGGGCTTCTTAATCACTTTTGTCCTACTAACCTATGTAAATTCCACACTGCTTTTTTGCTCCATGATCGGAAAGACCTACCATAGTTTTTTCCTTCCGATAGCCCTGATTCTAATTTTGGGTTTTGTAGAGGCTCCAAGGAGTTTTACCCCCAGGGCTCTTCTCTTATCCGGTATGATCCTGAGCAATTTTTTCCCTGGGATCAAGACCCTTGGGGCCTGGTTTGGCCAGCGAGGTGAGAACTTCTATATCAACGGATTGAACGCTCCTTATGTAAACCCTCTGAGCTGGGAGCCCTGTGAGATTCCCTCCCTGCGCAGGGCTCTGGTGAATTTGTACTCCAAATTTGACCTTGGGGATTTGAGCAACCTCTATATCACCAAGAATATTCATTTTCATACCAAGCTGGCCTTGGAGTTTCCGCATAACTTTTTCTACTCCTTCCCCTCCATTTTCCGTCTTGACAATCTTCCCCCGCAAAGGATTCAGAAATTATTGATTCAATATCAAGATCAGGGCGATGAGCTATTTGAAGCCTGGTTGTCTCAGGCTAAGGTTCCTATTTTAATTTTGGGGAAAAGGCCTTTCACCAATCTGGTTGGAGACCCCCCAACGATGCAGGAAGTTTTGAGTTTTGAGGAACCCGATTTGAATGATTTTTCTAGGGCTCTGGGGTTTCGATTCGTAAAAAATCTTGAAACACGTGGAAGGTTGGCTAAAAAATATCGCTGCAAAGCCTTGCCTGAGAAGGACCCAAGAATCGAAGTCTGTTTGCTAAAAGACTTGCGAGAGATTTCAACCCCGGCAGATCGGTGGAATCAGAGCCTGGCAGATGTTGCTACCCTTTATGAGCTAGGTAGTCCGCGCAAGACTATTCCAGCTTGGGTGAAACACCTCCCCATTGAAAGTCGCATTAGATTTCTTAAAAAACAAGCCGGGACTCTTTATGAAAAAGCCCAGATTGCCCAAGAAGAGCATAAGCTCTCCAGGGCTTATCTTCTTTTGCGCCAGGCCCTGGACTTTGACCCCCTGCATCAAGGCGCCCTTGAAGATATTTTTCCTCTCCAGGAAAAATTGGGTGATACCCATTGGCGTGAAATTGCCTCAAAGGTTCAGCCTCTCAAGGCTCAGAGTTTGGAGAGGTCTTTTTTTCTTACATCCACTTTCCCGCAGGGCCTAGGTTCAGAAAGCCCGGTCTATGCGCTCTCGGCAGAACAACGAGCGCATCAGCTTTTTATCTTGAGCAATCGATATTTCGATGGTGATTTGCAAAATTGTATTTCCCTGCTTTCTAAGGTCCTGGAATTGGACCCTAATCACGCAGAGGCTCGCAAAGACTTAGAACTAGCTAGAAAAAAACTAGAAAATTAAAGTAATATCGTAACCGTTCGCGAGCCCTCTGTGCCTATAATGATGCAACACTCACCTGTAATGAAATTAGTGTAGAATTATGGGCGGGTTGGAGGTAAACGTGAACGGT
>CAZRLV010000506.1:0-2465 GCA_964600955.1 uncultured bacterium | reverse complement strand
TATGTACGGTGGTGTGGGGGGGAAAGCCCGCAAGGGCTTACCTATCCCGATCTTCAATTCTTTCTCTTCACATTTCTCTGGTTCTGTAGTTTTTTAGTTCCTTCTTTATCTGCTACGATAGCCCTACACTTTTTTATGAAAAATCCTCGTGTTGTTATTAGTGCTTGTTTGCTTGGGCAAAATTGTCGCTGGGATGGTGAGGTTTTGGCGGGCGTAGATCTTGGGGACTTATTGTCTGGGGTTGAGATTATTGAGGTTTGTCCTGAGGTGGGGCTGGGTTTGTCGGTGCCAAGACTTCCCATTGATGTTTTTCAAGATGGTTCTTCGCGTAAATTGATTGAATCGCAAAGCGGCAGGGACCTTAGCTTGGAGATGCTAGATCACTGTCGCTCCTGGCTAAAGGCCGCCGGCCCAATTGATGGGTTCATACTCAAAGCCCGTTCTCCCTCTTGTGCCATTGCGGATGCCAAGGTGCTCGATTTTGGTTCCAGAGACCAGCAAGTAGGTGTGGGACCCGGGTTTTTCGCTCAAGTAGCTCAAGAGCTATACCCGGATCTAATTTTTATCTCTGAAGAAGACCTAAGAGATCCAAAACTACGCAAGCAGTTTTTGGAATCCGTAACCAAAAATTCAAAATGAAGAAGAGTCTATTTTCAACGTTTAGAGTGGATCCCCCGATCAAGTCGTAGAATGACGGGTTTTGACTCCCTATTCCGATGATACCTAGTTCCACTCCCCTCTTCCAATCTTACCCCTTAGCCGTCTCAAAACGGCCAGGGTTCCAAGGCTATGTTGGCTCTTTCTTCCAGGGTTGAAGGGCGCATTGGGGCAAGGGGGCCGCGCCGATCTGTCGTTTTTTTGAAGGCTTCGACCTTTTGAAAAGAAGCTTTGGAGTTGTCTGGGTCTCCATCGAGAAAAAGGATAAAGTCTAGTTGCTGCTCTGGGGTCCCGTGGGTTTCATTAAATCGTTTTACGAGGTTGATCGGGGGAGCTGTGTAGCGCCCCAGGATGCGCGTGAGAGGGAAAACCAGGTGTCCGGCATAGCTGCGGTAAACCAATTCACTGCAAACAAGTTTGTCCGCACTGAAGAAATCAAATTCAAAATCATAGGGTTTTCCCAAATGACGAAATGCTTGCAAAATCGCCTCTTTCTTGGCTTGCGGGGAAAGCCTGGGGCGTAAAACACCCAAGTAGTCCGCTTTGAGTCGTTCCCTACGTGAGGTGAGGGTAACTCCTTCAGCTACGGCCTCTAGAAATATTCCGGGTGAATCGGCTGCCTCCAGGGTTTGCAGAACCTGATAATGAATATTGATGGAACTATGTTTAAGCAGCTCCATTTCTTTAAGGTCTTCTAAGGTTCCTATGTAGATCAGGGAGTGGGGCCAAAAACCGGGTAGCAAAAGATTGCTGAGGTAGAAGTTTTTGCGCTCAAGCAAAATATCTCCAGGTTGCAGTCGGGTCATCAGAGTGTCGATCTGTTCGGGAGATGCCAGGGGTTCCGGGTGGCGGTAACGAAAATCACCGATCCAGGTGGCAATAACGGCTCGAATATCATAATAGGGGTGGTAGAGAAAATCCTTGATGGCTTCGGTGACAATACGAAATCTCGTACTCCAGAGTTCGAGTCCGCTACTGTGAAAAAATGCATAAGCATCTCGAATTCTCTCATGCATCCAGGCTTCCTGAGTTTGTGATGCATCTGCGAAGGTTTGCAGATAATCGGCGTAGCCTCGTTCAAGAGCATCTCGCGTGGAATCTTGAGTGATATGGCGTCTTAGATGATTTAAAATATGGTCAGGAAGATCCCAGTCTGGACTGCCTTCATTGAGTTTTTTTCTAGCCATGGGGTTATCACGGGTCATTAAAACTACTTGGGCACTGGCCTGGTAAAGAATGATTCCAGCACCAAAGGAGAGTAAAATAGATTGACGCCGCAACTCAGGTGAGTGAACTTCACCGTATCGTGAATACCGCGCCATGATACGCAAGAGAATAGAGCGATAATTCAAAAACTGCCCCCAGCTAGCCTGAATATGGTCCTCTTCTTCAGGGGTGTAGAGGGTGTTTCCTTTGGATGAACCTAAAGTTTTTGGAAATTCGTCCATTAGAGCGTCTAATTGAGTGATGATGTTTTGAACCAGACCCAGGTCTTTTTCAAGCGACGAATCTCTACGGGGCAGACTGATATTTTCTTCGTCAAAGGGTGCGGGAATATCCTCTTCATCAGCATAAAGCTGCTGGAAGATTGCCTTTTGATCTTCGTTTCCCTGGGCTCCGGTGGGTAAACACAAGGGAATCCCCAGAAAACAGAGCCAAAACAAGAGTCTAATTTCGCTCACACTCCATCATACGATGCAAACGGAAAATAGTTACGTTAGAATAACATCTATGGGGATTTCGGTAACACTCACACGAATTGTACGTGACGGCCATTTGAGCTATCGACTGCAAGGGGATTTTAACTG
>CAZRLV010000505.1:0-2469 GCA_964600955.1 uncultured bacterium | reverse complement strand
TGTTTTGGTGCGTATTCGCCATGAATGCTTGTTTCAGGTCCTTGAAAATCCCGACCAACCAGACTCCCATACCCATACAGCTCTGGCGGAAGGGATTATCGATGCTTATCGTTATACCCATAAGCATTTTATTCCCAAACCAGGGGCTCGCCCCACCCCTGCAAAACCTAAGAAGCGTATTTTCAAGAAATCTGATGCAAAGCCACCCCTTCCTCCGGAAATCGCTTCTGTGGAGACAGAGTCCATGGAAGGTGATGAGGGGCTACCTTCACTTAAGAAAATTTGCATGGATCTGGGGCAGACTGCTCAGCGCACACATTCATCCATTATCCAGGATCTGGGCAGGGTGGATCAGGACGTGAGCTACCACTTCGAGAGGGAGTGTTATCTTGAGGAGCGTCTTCAGCCCGCGATGGAAAAATACCTTGAGGCTTTTAGTCTTGATTTAGACATAGAGCAGGTTCAGCTCTGTTTTGAAACCTCGGTTTGGTTGACCCCACCTCCTGACTCGGGCAGTCGCAGAAAACTACCCAAAAATCGCTATAATCTTTTAACCGTTCTTCTGCCAGATTCGGTTCGGATTTATTTTCTTATTGTTCTCAATACCCATGTAAATCCGGAGGGCGATTCAGAGGATGATCCGTCCCTGTACGAAGGATTGGAGCCTCTTGTGATTAACGCTGAGAACCCAAGTCCACCATTATCTGATCTTAAGGCCAGGTTTCAGGAAAACTTCTATTTGTTCCTGGCCCGTTTAGAAGACGAAGCTTTAAAAACCCGCAAATCTCGCGCAAAGGAAGCCTGATGCCTAACTCGACTGTTTTTCACTATATGCGGGATCAAAAAATTCGTCGCATTCGCGTCAAGAACTCGACAGCTTTCATGATGTGCAAAGGCAGTTCTGAGTGGGAACTTCTGGCCCTTGAAAATAATCCGATCTACGGCTTTTTGCTTTTGACAGACCTCGTATTTGCTCAGATGGGGCATGAGGATTTTCTGATTTACTACGAGGATATTCCAGGCTGCTCCTTTCCTCTCAAGGCCATGATTTGTATTTACTCCATGGATCTTGGACCGGCACTAGCCCCCTTAAGAGTCGCAAATTATAAGACAGAAGAAGACATGGTGGAGGATATCGCCATGATTTCACGAGCCGTTGCTCGTAAGGCGTCTATTTGTGGTCTGGGGTTTGGAGGGGCTGAGATCATCATAGATTACGATAGGCCTCGCGATGTCTACTCCAATCACCCTTCGGTCTTTCCACTGGTGGAACACGTGGGTCGCATTGTTGAGGAGTTTCAGGGGCAATTAATCGTGGGACCCGATTTACATAGTTCCATGAAAACCATGCATATCATTCAGCGCAGTACTTCGCATGTAATTTGTAATGTAAATGAGGATTCCTTTGTGCCGGTTGAAAGCGGTAATGAAGAAAGCGGGAGTCCCAACGGTTCTGGGGATCCAACAGAGTTTACGGCTTTTGGGGTTTATCATTCGCTCAAGGCGGCGGCCGGATTTCTGGAGGGGAGCGAGTCTCTGGCGCGCAAAAAAATTCTAATTATTGGACTGGGTAATGTTGGGCTGGCTCTCATCGACCATTTGATCAAGGAGGGGGCCGATCTTTATGGGGCGGATGTGAATGAAGCATCTTGTCGGGTTATGGAAGAAGTCTATGGTATGCAAATTATTGCCAGGAATTGGCAGGAGTGCCGCAAGGCTCATCAATTTTCATGCTTTGCTCTCATGCCCTGCGCTGGATCAGGATTGATTTCTGATAAACGCATCAATGATTTTCAAGCTCGAATCATTTGTGGTGCAGCGAATCATCAGGTAAATCAGGACCGCGACGCAGTGGTTTTACATCAACGTGATGTTCTTTATTTGCCGGATTTCGTTGTCAATTGCGGTGGAATGATTAATGCGCTTCAGGAAGTGTGCATTCATGAAAACGGAAACCAGACCTATCGTCAGAATTACGATGAAAAAGCAGTACGCTCCAGAATCCTTGAGATTAAGACTCTCCTTGGCGATATTTTGGAGCAATCTAGCAGAGAAGGAATCTGCCCTCATGAGGTGGCTGTGGCCCGAGCCGATAAACCCATGCGCGAGCAACGCAGATTCCGACTCGTAAGTACGTTGGCGAGTTGATCATTCCTTGACTTTTATTCCCTGCCCTTAGTAGTTTGAAGCCTCCGGGCGCGTATGTCCGATTTTGAAGAAAGGCGGCGGAGTCATGATTGTTGGAGTCCCTAAAGAAATTTTTGCCCGTGAGACGCGCGTGGCCCTTATACCTTCTATGGTTTCAAGTTTAACCAAGGTGGGTTTGGATGTTCATATAGAAAAAGGAGCGGGAGCCAAATCCTTTATTGCGGATACAGAGTATGAAAAGGCCGGGGCCTCTCTGGTTGCAGACAAGGGTGAGCTCTTTGGTGGATCAGATGTCATTTTGAAGATTCGCTGTCCAGAGCA
>CAZRLV010000504.1:0-2479 GCA_964600955.1 uncultured bacterium | reverse complement strand
GCCCTAGGGGTTCTGGGTTCGCCTTGGGTTGGGTGGGGTGGGGTTGGGTAAAGATGATTTGTGACGGACATATCAAATGGCAAGCTTTTATCTATGATAGTCGTTTATTTTGTGATTGACAATATTGATTTTACGTGTGAGCAGGGTCATCCTATTAAAATCTTCTCAAAGATAAAAACTTGAAGAAAAAAACACCATCGCGTCATCCTCTGGCTTGACCAGGGGATCCATCTTTGAAGAAAGGCTGAAGATAAGATGAAGATAAGATGGGTCCCCCGATCAAGTCGGAGGATGACGAAGGGGTTTAGGCTGTAAGGTTTTGAAATGCAAGAAGCCAACCGCTGCCTTAAAAAAGCGGCTTCAAACTGCGCCTCCATTAATCGTCAAAGACCTCAGCATATGAATGCCATCTTGTATCCCCAGACTGCAGTTTCGCTTGCGCATCCTCCATAGCAAGCTGAAAAGCACTGTGGCTCAAAATTTTCTCCACCTGCTCCCCTTCGACGCGCCGCTTCAAGGCCAGTAAATACTGCGTAATCATATCCGCAACCGATATACGGTTCTCGGCTGCAAAAACCCTGGCAAACTCGGCCAAATCCTGATCCAGACTCACATTAATACGATCTTTAGACATAAGCCCCCCTTGTTCCTATTATACATACATTAGGAACAAAGGGGGAGTGGCCAAAAATGTTTGACCGTTGTTTTTGGCCAAATTTTTAATAAATAATATGGGCCAATAAACCCCAGCATTGATGCGGCTTTACGACAAAACATGAAAATAATTCAGTTGAAGACGTCGGAAGGCGTTGAAAGTTTCTTCGCAAGAAGAAGTCAGTCGTAAGATTGAAATGACCCATCAGGGAAACATGAGGGGTTTTTTTCATACTTGTACTTTTTTCTGCTTCGCCACTGGCAAAACCTTTTGCTTAGAATTTCTAGTTACTGATCTCCATTTCTATCCATGACTGAACCTCCTTGAAAACAAAATACCGGAAGAATCAGGGGGATTTAGGTGCACCGTCCGGAAGGACACGGTTAAATAGCTAGGTATAAAAATTAAATTGCCTAGTGGTATACGTCTTTGGCAGACCAAGAAAATCGAACAGAAACTTTAGAATCAATAGACAGGTCACCAAAGTTCATTTGATTTATTATTACGCAATTGCTAGATTGTACGAAAATTCGTACAATTATTATGAGAGAAGTCAAACCGTATAAATTGGAGGAACTCATCGATGCAAGGGGCGTTAACCACTTCCGTCGCTTTCTTGAAGACATCTCATCATCAATCGATAAGGCGCGGATTCTAGCTAGGCTGAACAGGGTATCCCGAGGCAATCTTGGTGAATATCAAGATCTGAAGAATGGGATTTATGAGCTGAAGTTTAGGAGTAAAGGTCCAGGTTACCGCGTGTACTTTGGTAAACAGGGTTCCCAGATCATTATCTTAATTGGGGGTGGAGTTAAACGTGGGCAGCAAAAAGATATTGAATTTGCAAAGGCTCTTTGGAAAGCCTACCAAGCATCTAAAAAGGAGTGATTATGTCCAAATCTAAAACAGTTGATTATGAAGTGGGATTGCTGGAAGACTTGCGCGATCCCATATTTGCGGTGCAATACCTCAACGCTTGTCTAGAGGAAGAGGTAGCAGATAGCCAAGAAAGGAGAGACTTGGTTTTATCGGCTCTCGGGCAAGTCATGAAAGCGCATGGAATTTCCAAGTTATCCCGAGAATGTGATCTCAATCGTGGAAATCTATATGACAGTATCCTTAAAGAGAAAAACACTCGCTTAGATACCTTGCTAAAAATTCTTGATGCACTTCAAATTAAGTTGAAATTTGAAGTGGCATAGTTTCACCCATTTTGAGAGTTGTTTTTAGCCTCTTGGCTAGCTTCCAAATATGGCTGAAAAAACGGGCGAAGCCGAATTTTTACGAGGCTAATTTGCGGGTGGCGCCGGTCATGGGGCCCCCGAGGCATTCTGCGCGACGTAGGGTCACCACGAATCGCTACAGCAAGAACCCTGCATTAGTACACCCTTGAGGTAAACCCATGCCCCTCGTCCCGAAGCGCGCGGAAGGACACGGGGTGATGTCCGGGGTCAGGACCTGCGCCACCGAGGTACAGATTAATTCCTCTTCCCTCTCAAGTTTCCCCCCCCAGAGGGAAAAACGGAAAAGATGGATCCCCTGGTCAAGTCGCAATGGCGTTCGGTTAAGCCGAAAAAAAGCATGAGCGGCTAAATTCCTGGATCCTGAATCAAGTTCAGGATGACGTGGTTTTGGTTGGGGGGAGAATAAACGAGGGATGGGGTGAAAAAAAATAGACCAAAAAACCCCAGCATTGATGCACCTTTCCGACAAAACATGAAAATAATTCAAATAAAATGTTTGACATATTTCAGATCTGTGTTACTCTGTAAGGCTTTCAAAACGAACGGATAGCAAAGAGAACTAAACCCTCAGGGGTAAGTT
>CAZRLV010000503.1:0-2491 GCA_964600955.1 uncultured bacterium | reverse complement strand
CAAGGACTTGATCCAGCATCGCACGATGCTGAGCGCTTACGATGACCTGGGTGGGAATCCCCTCGGCTTTCAGGGCAAAGATCACCGGGGCCATCTTAATAGCCTCGGGACGGGTTCCAAAAACAACAGCAATAGAGTGATTTGACATCGAACCGACATCATAACTCAACGGATAGTAGAACCCAACGACTCCTGGTGGAATCAGGATCGATGCTCCAGTGGTTTTGCCGCGTTCAACATGTTAGTTTGGGAGAGGGTTATGCGAAGAAAGATAGAGGGCTAATGGTTAAATTCCTAGATTTGAAAAAGCAGTATCTGAGCATTAAAGAAGAAATTGATGCAGCCATTGAAGAGGTCGTGTCAACCACCGCTTTTGTTGGGGGGACACATGTTGCAGATTTTGAAAAGGCTTTTGCTAATTATCAGGGGGTTTCTAGTTGTCTGGGGGTTGGAAATGGTACCGATGCCCTTGAAATCGGAATCGAGGCCTTGAATCTGCCAGAAAATAGCGAGATTCTGGTGCCTGCCAACAGTTTTATTGCCAGTGCTGAAGCCGTCACTCGTACAGGTCATCAGGTTGTATTTTGTGACTGTAATCCAAGAAATTACACCCTGGATATTAAAGATGCCCGTCGCCGTATAGGAAAAAACACCCGAGCCATTATGGCCGTTCATCTTTACGGACATCCCTGCGATATGGACGGGGTTTTGGCTCTGGCGCAAGAATTTGGCCTAAAGGTTATCGAGGACTGTGCTCAGGCCCATGGGGCTATGTTCAACGGGGTCAGTGTCGGTGGGTTTGGTGATTTTGGCAGTTTTAGTTTTTATCCGGGCAAGAACCTGGGGGCCTATGGCGATGGCGGAGCGATTGTCAGTCATGACAATCGCTTGATTGAGCGCTGTCGCATGATCGCAAATCATGGACAATTAGAGAAATTTGAGCATGAAATACCCGGAAGAAATTCTCGTTTGGATGGACTCCAGGCCGCGATTTTATCGGTCAAGCTGCGCCATCTGGATGCATGGATAGACCGGCGCAATGCGATTGCAAATCGTTATCGGTCTTCTTTGTCCGAAGTAAATGAAATTCTTCTTCCAGCTCAGGAAGGAGAAGTTCGTCACGCCTACCATCTCTTTGTAATCCGCACATCGAAGCGCGACAGCCTACGTGAAACACTGACTCAGTACGAAATTCAAACCGGCCTCCACTATCCAACCTCTTTGCCAAAGCTACGTGCCTACCTTCATTTGGGACAAGACCAGGAGTCCATGCAGGCCAATCAAATGGACTAAAACCTCCTCAGTTTACCCATGGGCGAACACCTCGAAGACGCCGAGGTAGATCAGGTTATAGACGCTCTAAAAAAATAGGACTGGGCAGTTGTCAAGCATTCCAGGCATCACGAACCAGAACAAAAAAGCAAAAAACCGCTGGGGCTTGCAACTGTACAAATCTAAATTTATACTTTGGATATGTACGGCTTTATCCCTCGACTAATCGTAGATAAACTTAGAGAAGGTCTAGAGAATTTCCCTGTTGTAGCGGTTTTGGGTGCTCGGCAAGTGGGGAAAACTACGCTTGCTAGGAAGATTACTCAAGAATGGGGTGATGCCGTATTCCTTGATCTGGAAGACAATCGGGACTTAGCCAAACTAGATGATCCCTGGGAGTTTTTTACTCACAATCACCAGCGATTGATTTGTCTCGATGAAGTTCAGCATAGGCCGGAAATATTTTCTCAAATTCGTGTACATGTAGATCAACAGAGCCGGAATGGAATATTTTTAATCCTGGGCTCCGCTTCCCCAGAACTCTTGTCCCAGTCCTCAGAGTCTCTAGCTGGGAGAATTTCCTTTCTCGAGCTTGACCCCCTTGGATTATCCGAGATTCAAGCTAAGTTTAAGTGGTCAGAACATTGGTTGCGAGGCGGCTTCCCGCGTAGCTTACTTGCTAAAACTGAGCCATTGTCATTGCAGTGGCGCAAAGATTTTACTCGAACCTTCATTGAAAGAGACCTCAATACATTGGGTCTGGGAGCGATGTCGAAAAACCTGGGGCGTTTGTGGCAAATGTGCGCTCACTTACATGGGCAATTACTGAATATGAGCAGACTGGCCGAACCTCTGGGAGTTTCACAGCCAACCATTCGAAAGTACCTGGAGATACTCCAGCAGACTTTTTTGCTACGAGTTCTACTCCCATGGAGTTCAAATCGTTTGAAGCGTTTAGTTAAGACTCCCAAAATCTATATTCGAGACAGCGGATTGCTACATTATATGCTAGACATTGAGAGTCTCAATGACCTCTTTGGGCACCCGATCTATGGCCCTTCTTTTGAGGGATATGTGATTGAGAATATTCTATCAAGATTTGGTGATTTTAAGGCTTCGTTCTACCGCTCCAATCATGGGACTGAAATAGATTTGATTCTTGAAAAGGGGCAAAAAATATTTGCCATAGAAATCAAAAGTAATTCCTCCCCTAGTCCCA
>CAZRLV010000502.1:0-2493 GCA_964600955.1 uncultured bacterium | reverse complement strand
AGCCTTCTGAACATCGGCGCATTGGACAGATTCTGGTGGAACAAAAGCAGTTGACTGAAGACCAGCTTCTCGAATCTCTGTCTCAGCAATATGGCATGCCCTATGTCAAAAAAATTGATCGCTTGGATTTGGACTCTGCGCTGGTCGCCAAGCTCCCCATTGAGTTTTCAAAGAAACAGCAGATTTGCCCCTGCTATGTCTCCATGGGTGAGCTCGTGATCGCCTTAGCAGATCCCTTGAAGGTTCATTTGGTGGATGATCTTCACCGTCTCCTGGGAATGAAGGTCAAACCCATCTTGACGAGTATAAGCGAGGTCGAACTGGCCATCAATGAGTGCTATGGGACTCAAAAAGATCTGACATCTCAGGTTATTAAAGATCTTGAGGAATCGGACTATTCTATCAGCCTGGAAGATTTGGGGGGTACGGAAGATCTTCTGGACATGGCCAATAAGGCCCCGGTGATTCGTTTTGTAAACTCCATTATTTATCACGCGGTTAATGATCGGGCCTCGGATATTCATATCGAACCTTATGAAAAAGATATTTCAATTCGCTATCGTGTAGATGGGGTGCTCTACGATACGCCTTCTCCCCCCAAGGCCGTACAAAGGGCCATAGCTTCGCGTATCAAGATTCTGGCTGGACTTGACATCGCTGAGACGCGGCTCCCCCAGGATGGCCGCCTGAAGATCTCCTTAGGGGATAAGATTGTGGACCTGAGAATCTCGGTTTTACCCACCAGTTTTGGTGAGCGGATCGTGATGCGTTTGCTGGATACTGGCAATCTTATGTTGGATGTCCGTACCCTCGGTTTTCCCGCCGATGTTTTGGCAGGGTTTCAACAACAGTACACACGCCCCAACGGAATTCTTTTGGTTACTGGCCCTACAGGATCCGGGAAATCCACAACTCTTTACAGCGTTCTCTCAGATATTCAGAGTCGCGAAAAAAATATTATTACCATCGAAGACCCGGTTGAAATCCAGATCAAGGGTATTTCCCAGATTCAGGTAAAGCCTAAGATCGATTTTACCTTTTCTACAGGATTGCGCTCTATTTTGCGTCAAGATCCCGATATTGTCATGGTGGGTGAGATTCGTGATTCAGAAACCGCTGAAATTGCGATCCAGGGCTCTCAAACCGGACACCTGGTTTTTTCTACCCTGCATACGAATGATACTGCCGGAGCGATAACACGGCTTTTGGATATGGGGGTGGAGCCTTATCTCATCGCGTCCTCACTGATTGGCGTTTTGGCTCAGCGCTTAATTCGTATCAATTGTCAGAATTGTCGTGAAGAATATGAGCCGGAAGCATTGGCCATAGAGGCCCTCGGTTCTAACCCTAATGGGTCCTATAAGCATGGTGTGGGCTGTATGCGCTGCAATCATATCGGGTTTAAGGGACGAGAGGGGATTTTTGAGTTTCTTGAGGTGGATGACCGCGTGCAGGAGATGATCGCGCATCAAACCGGCTCGGCCGAGATTCGCAAGGACTATTACGAAAAGCGTAGAAAGGGGTTGCTTTTGCGTCAGGATGGAATTCGACGCGTGCATGCCGGAGACACGACGGTAGCTGAGGTTTTACGCGTGGCCTGATTGGGCTGTTGACTCATCATGCCTAGTTATCACTACAGTGCACTTAACAAGCATGGCGCTCGGGTTAAGGGCGAGGTGTCGGCTTCATCGGAACTTCTCGCTAGAGAGATGGTGCGTGAACAGGGGCTCTATGTGGTTTCCATGGGGATTGAAACAAGTCGTTGGAAACTATCAAGTCTTTTTCAATCCGGAGCTACAGTTTCTACGCGGGTTCCGCGCAGAGAGTTGGTGTTTTTCACGCGTCAGATCGCCACGCTTTTGAAATCCGGGTTTCGGCTGGACGATGCCCTTAATGCAATATCAGAGCAGATTAGTCATCCAGGATTTCATAAGACCATTCTTGATATTGACAAGCATGTAAAAGAAGGGAAGCCCTTGCATGAAGCCTTGAGTATTTATCCCAATATTTTCAGTGACACTTTTCGTTCCCTGGTGAAAGCAGGCGAAGCTTCGGGTCAGTTGGATTCCATCTTGATGAAGTTGGCCCACTATCTCGAGGATCAAAATCGCTTGAAAAATAAAATTCTGGCGACCCTGACCTATCCTTGCATCATGATTGTGGCCAGCGTTCTTGTGGTCATTGTGTTGATGACCTATGTGGTGCCGAATATTACTTCCGTTCTTACGGCTCAGAATAAAGAATTACCCATGGTTACATCCATTTTGATCGAGGGTTCCGCCTTTATGGCCCAATGGTGGTTGGTGTTGTTGCTGGTATTTGTGGCAGGGCTGATTCTTGTCCGACAGTATTATCGCACGCGCATGGGGCGTCGGGTTCTGGATGCTCTGTTCCTCAAGCTTCCTGTGCTTGGGAATCTTTTTACCAAGGTAGCCATTTCCAGGTTTTCATCGACCTTTGCCGTATTGTTGCATAGCGGTGTAGATATTCTCA
>CAZRLV010000501.1:0-2497 GCA_964600955.1 uncultured bacterium | reverse complement strand
GGCTGGCATAATCATCGGTGTGCAGTCCCTCTTTTAGAGCCTGAGTTACCCCATCAAAAGCGGGCTTAGAAATATAGTTCTCATCAAAAAGCAGAGGGTCATCTGCGCCATAAACTCCATCTATCCAGGTATGCTTGTCCGTGAATCCCCAGAAAATTATGGTGTCGCAGTTTGGTTCCACACGACAAATTCCAACCACCTGACGGTAAAGATCTTTTTGAGTTTGCAGATTTTCACTCGTAGTGCCAGACAACCCTGAAATGCGCATATCCATCTCGCTGATCTGTACTTCGAGTCCGAGCCGTCCAAAACGCTGGATATTTTCTTGAACACTCTCAAGGTTTGGAGGATTGCTGGCTGAAATATGCATCTGCATCCCAATTCCGTGAATGGGTATCCCACTTTCAATCATCTGAGATACCATGGAGTACACGGCATCTGACTTGCTATTGATAGCCGCAATTCCATAATCGTTATAAAGAAGTCGCAAAGTTGGGTCTACGGTTAGAGCCAAAGTATGCGCGCCTGAAATAAACCCCGCACCCAGTTTTTGTAAAAAGAGGGTGTCGCGGTAAGTCCCATCATCATTAAAAGCCTCATTCACCACATCCCATTGATGAATCTTACCTCGGTAACGCTCTAAGGTTGTGATGATATGGGTATCCACCCAGGCTTGAAGCTGAGCCGTGGTCAAAGTACCAGCATCGGCGGCACTTGTGACAAAGCTCGGTATGGAAGAATGCCAGAGCAGAACATGGCCTTTGGTTTCCTGGGAGTTTTGCTCGGCAAATCCATGAATCGTGTCCAGATCCGCATAATTATAATTTTGCTCCGTAGATTCTAAATAACTCCATTTTGCTTCAACTTCAGGCACAACCAGCGAAAACTCGCGGGCTAAAACCGTGGCGTATTGAGCTTCCGAGTCCAGATGCCAATGATTGATATTTGAACCTACCATATACCCATGACAAGAACCGGCGATCCGAATGATGGAATAACCCTCGCAGGTACGAAACTGAACTTCCTTGAATCCCGTCTCAAAACCGTTAGCGTTTTCAATCGGAGAAAGAGTCAGAAAATAATCTGTGGCCACATTGAGGTCCGTCACAGGACTAAGGGTGAACCGTGTAGTCGATGTTGTCACTGAAGCCGTAATCGAAGCAAAGGCCCCCGTACTATCTGAGATAGAAAGCAGATCAGATGGGTTCGTGATCGCAGAGCCATTGATCTGAAAAATAGGTTCATCAAAGACGATGGTGAAACTTGTGTTCAGTGCCAAACCCGTGGAGTTATGACCCGGAGAAAATGAAGAAATGGGGGCTAAAATAGGGCGGGTAGAGACCACCTGCGACCAAGTACTCTCCCTCTGATTACGAAGCGATGCAACGGCAAAGCTGACTAAGTCTTCAGAGATAAATGACGTATAAGTGGTAGCAGTTGCACTGGTGGTACGAATTTGGGAACCAGTACTGAGTTGCCCGAAAGTGTCAGAGTAGATTTTATAGCTTAAAGCGTTAGCACTGGGTGACCATTCCAGGGAGATCTTCCCTTTTCTACCGACAGCAGAAACGAAGTCAGGTGGAGACGGGATCAGATAGGAAGTCAAAACAAACGAAGCGCTCACCGGCGCAAAAATCCCATCGCTCACCGAAAGCCCCAGAACAAAATCCCCCTCGACATCTGGTACAAAAAAGGTCACGCTTGAGGTTGGGGAAGCAATGGTACTGGTGGAGCCGGGTGGAGCTGAAAGAATGCTCCATTGATAAGAAAGCAAGTCCCCATCAATATCCGAGCTTAAACTCCCATCCAATTCAACAACCGCCCCAAGTTCAGCTTCACGATTCGGACCGGCTCTTGCTATGGGCAAATCATTAACCGACTGTACCTCGATGAGAATCTCGGAGGTTGCATAACTCCCATCTCTATCACTAATCGTATAGATAATCGTATCACTACCTGAAAAATCTGGGTCCGGCATATAGATAATTGAAGTCGCCTGGTCCGTTAAAGTAACACTGCCATGTGAGGGAGTGGACACGGAGGTAATCGTGATACTGCCATCGAAATTGAAATCATTATCAAGGGGGCTGATCAAAACGCTTGAATCTTCTTGCACTTGAATTTGATCAAGCATGGCTACCGGCACGTCACTGGTATTCTCGATAGCCGTCAAGCTGGTGACAGAGTAGGGTGGAAATTCATAGCTAAATACGGAATCTGATATTCCAAGCTCAATAGGGCTTACCGTAGACAGGTCAATTGGTGGATCATTGTTTCCGTTATACTTGATCTCTGGATCATCAAGGGTCTTTCCCTGAGCAACAAAAATGTCCACGCGACCATCTGGATTGAAATTACGCAGATTGATTGAAGCACTCTGAGCCTGACCGGTTTTATTGATGACAATGAGGGCGATATCGCCGTTTTCACTTGTTTTACTTGCATAAACACTTAACTCAAAACTATTGGAGCGATTCACGGTGGAAGACAGGAGCTG
>CAZRLV010000500.1:0-2507 GCA_964600955.1 uncultured bacterium | reverse complement strand
ACGCGACGAACGTGGCCATCTTCATCGCGCACGACTTCATCAAGGTTGGTGGAGAGCCTGCGTTCTCAACGAAGATGAAGGACAACATCCGTCCATTAAGGACGAAACAATCTACAATTGTATTGCTAGCGGGGTTGAAAATGGAAAGAACTTTCTAACGCGTGAAGTTGCAACCAAAGCAATGGAAATCGAAATGGCATGGCGAAAAAAAAGCACTGGTGCCATGCCCGCAACAAGACTGGCCAACAATCTACTTTCTTCACAACCTCTTGCCTTTAACTTCTTTATCCCACTCTTGCAAAACCTAGACAATGCTACCAAAATTTTACAAAACTGGTTCCCTAAAATCACTAGCGTGGAAAGGATTGACTTTGAATATGCGCCTACGGCATGCCTCACTGAGGACAACACTGCTTTTGATGTTGCTATCAGCACCAAAGTTGGACAAGAAAAAGGTTTTATCGGGATTGAAGTCAAATACACGGAGCCGTTTTCCCAGAAAAAATATGATAAAGAGAGTTACCGTAAGCTATATAAGGAGTCCGAGGCTTTCAACTGTGATTATAAAGAATTAATTATGCCTAAGTTTAATCAACTCTTTAGGAACCAGTTGATTTCTGAGGCAGTACGAATACAAGAAGGATGCAAACACGTAAGCACCGCAGTATTTTGTCACCCAACTGATACCACATGCCTGTCGCTAGCCACAGAGTTCCAGCAAAAACTCAACACCGACATCACAAACTTTAAAGTCATAACATTCCAAGACTTTATTGAAGCCTGGCAGTTAATCCCCTTAGCTTGGGAAGCTCGTGAATTGACTATGCTACTATGGGCTCGCTACCTTGGAAGCCCCCTTAGTGCCTGGACGCAAACAGTCACCTCAAAATAACTCACACTTGCGCAGTCGTTACAAATTGCCACTTTGCTGCATCAAAGAAAGTCTTAACTTCAGCGGCCCACTACAGCACTTTACATAATTATGTAGCCACATTCTGTCATCCAAGCCTCTATGTTTGTTGTCGTGACCGTGCTAAGTCCGCATTCTATTACTGTAATCAGTTCCTCCACCGTTCTTGCCTTGATAGATCGTAAATATTCCTTGATCTTGCTCCACATTATCTCGATTGGATTCAAATCTGGAGAGTAAGGGGGTAAAAATTTCAACTCTGCACCGGCGGCTTCCACCAGCTCCTTTACCTCTTGATCTTTATGGGCAGATAAATTATCCAATATTACGACATCGCCAGGACATAGAGTTGGGGTCAAAATTTCTCGAACATATTCCCGAAATACACTCGAATTTGTCGGTCCTGGAATGACCATGCAAGCTGTTGTGACGTGGTCAAGTAAAAATAGACATTTTATAAACCAATACCTTGAGGCAATGTAATTGAAAATAAATTGAAATTAAGAAAAACTTCTTGACGACTTTTTCAGCCCTTTTTTTTGGTGGATCACTTCTCTCTGATAAGCCATCTCCTGAAAAGTCGCTGAGGACTCCCTAGTCGCCTGCCACCAGTAGCTTCTATTTAGCAGGCAAAATTCAAAACTTGTGCCCGCCTAGCTATCTCTAAATCCGCCGTAAATTCAGGGGTTATACTGTCTCTTGAGTAAGCAATTTGAAAAGGGAAACGTATGCAAAATCTTGAGCTTGAAAACCTACATCAGAAAATCATAAGGGCTTCCGGGGATTATCACGTAGCCCAGGCGAATCTGCTAGATCATCTCCAGGATGCCGAGCGTTTAAGACTCCACCTTCACAGGGGTTTTTCCAGCATGTTTGATTACGTCACCAAAGAGATAGGGCTCTCAGAGTCCTGTGCCAACAATTTCATAAACGTAGCCAGAAAGTCTCTGGAAGTAAAAGAGCTAAAAGAAGGCATCCGTCAAGGCCATTTCGGCGTATCCAAAGCCCGCAAGATTACCAAGGTTTTGAAGCATTCTAATCAAAAGCAGTGGCTTGAAGATCTGAAAAACAAAAACACCCGCGAGATCGAAAAAAAGGTGGCATCAAAAATCGAGAATCCAGAACCCATAGAATCCCTCAAGCCCATCGCCAAAAACACAGCCCGCCTAACCATCGATATCGATGATGAACTCGTTGATCTACTCGATCAGCTCAAAGATCTGGTGGCCCTTAAAGTAAAGGGTAAATGCACCACCCAGGAAGCCATCAAATTATCTGTAAAAGAATTCATCACCCGCCATGACCCCACCAAAAAGGCAGAACGCGCCAAAAAGAGAAAAGAAAAGAACGACGGTGCTCATAGGGTAGCAGCCATGCCTGACCCGAAATCAAGGGCAGGGCAATCCCGGCCCGATTCTGCTCCAACCCCAGTCTCAACCCGTCTCCATAAGCCCGCCCAAAAAAAGAAAATTACCTGTCACGTGACAGGTGGCGTCCCCAAAAAACGAGGAACAATCCCTGCCTGGGTACTGCATAAAGTGTACGAGCGAGATGGCGGCCAATGCGCATACAAAGTAAAAAACGGCAGACGCTGCAC
>CAZRLV010000499.1:0-2510 GCA_964600955.1 uncultured bacterium | reverse complement strand
ACCCAATAAGGGAACCATAGTCTTCCATGGTTCCTGGATCAAGTACCTGAACTGCTTCAGGGGCTTGGTTGAGGCTACGATAGAGAGACCAGGATGAAACTCCGGGAATCTTCGATTCTCCAGCCCCGAAAATCGGTAGTATATAGAGAAAATCTACTCCCACGAAACAATCCTTAAAATCTTGACTCAAAGCCTGAACACGCGAATATCTATGCGGCTGAAAACAAACAATTAATTTCCCGCTTCGTTTCCTTGCAAGTTCCTGTGCCGCCTGGAGAGTAGCCCGCACCTCTGTAGGGTGATGGGCGTAGTCATCATAGACCAAAACACCTTTTTCATCACGAATCAATTCAAATCGTCTTTGCACACCCTGAAACTCCTCCACACCCTTTTTAAGAAAATGAGGGTCAATCCCGAGCAAATGGCAAAGGGCTATAGACGCTGTGGCATTTAAAATATTGTGCTTTCCGGGAATTTTCATGGAAACACGAACCAGTAGATCCCCCTTGGTGAAAACAGAGAAAGAGGAATAGGTTCCGTCAAAATCAAGATCCCGAATCTGATAATCATGATCTTTGGAGAATCCATAATCATAAAGCTTTTCAGGATGCTCCTGTTTCATGCGGCGCAATACCGGGTCCTCCCCGCAGACCACCGAAAACTCAGAGGTGTTTTGAATAAATTCCGAAAATGCCTTCTCGATAGCCGCCAACGACCCATAATAATCCAGGTGGTCATTATCAATATTGGTTACAATGGAATACTTTGAAGGAAGCAACAAAAAAGAGCCATCACTCTCATCTGCTTCAGCCACCAGGTACTTGCCATGGCCAAATTTGGCGTTCCCGCCGACATGACTGGCTTCGCCACCCACAACTGTTGATGGGTCCTCACCCGCAACCGTAAGAATGCTGGAAACCAACGTAGTTGTCGTGGTCTTACCATGACAACCGGCAACGGAAATTCCAGAACGCCCCTCCATAAAAGAACCTAGAACCTCGGCACGTTTCTTAATAGGTAAACCCAGTTCACGGGCAAAAGAGACCTCTTCATTGGCCTCTGGAATAGCTGATGAAACTACAATAATAGAGTCTTCACACACATGCGACGAATTATGTGGAAAATGAATTTGAGCACCATTTTTAGCCAGTCGATCCGTGTTTACAGAGCTTTTTAGATCCGAGCCACTAACCGCATGCCCGTGGGCAAGACAGATATGGGCTACGCCGCTCATTCCCGAGCCCCCTATACCCACGAAATGGAAATTTTCTTTAGCCTCCTGCTTCATTGGCACCGCCTCATTCCCCTCAGTTCGAATATTTTTACTAGCAAGGACATCTAAGGCTTCATCGGTCAAAGATAAACAAAAATTCATATAATTAAAGACTTTTTGAATGGAAAAATCCGGCGCTAGTGTAGCACCTTTCGGTGGAAATTAGAAAACTTTTTGTTCCTCAAGGATAGAATCTGTAATTCCTTGACGAGCGAGAGAATCTTCCTTTTGAGGGAAGTTAGATCGCATCTTAACAAGTTGCTTTGAGTCTGACAGAAGCGCCTGCAAAGTGCCCAGGGGCTCCAAGCCCTCTAACGAGCCGTCTTCCCAAAGAAGACAGGCTCCAGATTCTACCAATTTGGCACAGTTTTTATACTGCTGACGGTCCTTGTGAAATGGGAAAGGAATAAAGATCGCGGGTACACGAAAATACTGGACTTCTGCCACAGTCCCCGCACCTGAGCGGGCCAGGACCAGAGACGCATTTTGGTAAAGTTCCTGCATGGAATCCGAGTAATCTAAAATACGCACTCCTGGCCAATCTTCTAGACCGCTCAACTCTTCGCGACGGCCCGGGCCTAAAATCCAGGTCACAGGGACCGGCAATTTGGAGCCAAATCGTTTTAAATAGGCCAAGATAAACTGATTGATAGACGATGCCCCCTGACTGGCTCCAAAGACCAATAGAGAGGATCCTGACTTCTCCTTGAGAGGCGGGTCATAGGGTAAGGGGGTTCCCAAATTCCTTACCTTCCTGGATGGGGAAATTCCATACACGTCATCATGACAGGTAAACTGAAGATTGGCATACTTCCCGAACCATCGGTTGACTTTCCCGGCTACCTGGTTAGGCTCCACAGTATAAAAAGGAATAGAGGCCAATAGACAGTAAAGATAGACAGGGAATGCACCATATCCTCCGGTACCAATGACAAGCTTGGGGCTTTCCACAGAAAAAATGCGATAAGTCTCCCAAAGAGCACGAACCAGATTAATGAGGGTCGAAATCCGGCCGATTTTGTAAAATTGAGTCCCTGAAAACTGGTAATAGGCAAGCTTTTTGCGTCGGCAAAACTCAAGGTCAAAATCATTGCCTGGAATGAGAAAAAACGATTGCCATCCGCGACTGGAAAACTCTAGATGCAGGGCAAAATTTGGGACCAGATGCCCACCGGTTCCTCCCCCACAGAAGCAAACACAAGGGGTCACCGAAGTCCGCCGCAAAAACGCGAAATAT
>CAZRLV010000498.1:0-2512 GCA_964600955.1 uncultured bacterium | reverse complement strand
AATTCGGCCAGTTTCAGCTCATGTTCTCTCTCAGCCTTTTTCGCTTCGGCTTCATATTTGCGTTTGGCTTCCTCGGCTTTAGCTTTTTTCTCTGCTTCGAATTCATCTTCCTGGCGAAGATGTGCATCCCATTTCTTTTGCAACTCTATGGCTCTTTCTGCCTTGGTCATCTTTGCCAGATTTTCAGCGTCTTTTTGCTCTTGTTCTGCTTGAAAACGCTTTTTCTCCTCTGCCCGCTGTGCATCTGATTTCTTTTGATCAATCTTTATTTCATGGTCTAAAACTTCTTCCTCGGAAACCATGTCATCCTTGCGATTTTTCGCGGCGTGTTCACGCTGAATGGTTTCAAGCTCTTGCAGGCGGGTCGCTTCAGCAATCTTTAGCTTGTGCACCCGGTCGTGCATACGATCCTCTTCCTTTTCATCAAGCTCTTTCTCGAATAGGTTTTTCTTATATTCACGCAGGGTGCGGGCCTGATCTTGCTCGCCTTCAAAGATTTCCATATCTATCTTGGAGAGGATTTCTTTTTGCTGTTGCCGGTTTCTGGTACTTAACAGCTCATCGAGGATCGCAAGACGTTTTTTGCTAGCCGAGAGCTCCGCTCTTTCCTTGAAGTCAATGACAGTGGCCTGAGCTTTTAGATCCGCTACCTCTTCCATGTCCTGCGAATAAAAACTGGCACTCTTCAAGCGGCTGATGGCAAAGCCCTGGTTTTGCATGGCGTTTTTACAGTGTTCAACCACCCTAGATAGAAGCTCTCCTCTAGGATCAAAACTCAAAGAGAGCTCTTCATAACTAACCCGCCCGACTTCCATGACCAGGGCATTTCGTAAAACCGTCTCAAAATCCTGTTTTAACTGAGCATGGCTATAAGAATCAGCCCCGCGCAGAACATTGCGAGCAAAGACATCGGGTGAGTCAATGGCAATGAATACGTCTAATTCCGCCAAAATGCTTAATCCATCCTGGGTACGAATTCCATCAAATGAAAAATGAGTCGGAGAATCGGAGCTGTCCACAAGAATAGCAGTCACGATAGGATAGTCCGGCTTGGAGCCATCCCCGGTGAAAAAAGAGGCTACCCTGGATAAAAGTCCCTGGTTTGCCTGTGGCTCACCGGTGTCTTCACGAGGCTCGATTTCATAGCGACCCCCGGTTACAAGCCCCTCAAAAGCCCCGTCTACCAAAATCATGGCGGTGGTGCCATGCTCAACGATCAGAGAATCCGAGAGTAGACGGTTCCCTTTGGAGAGCGCGATACGATTTGCAAATTCAGATTTCTCACGCACCCAATGCAAAGGAGCCGCCCCGCGATCGGCAATGATCTTGTCCTGCACCGCCTCCTGAATATTGACAGGACGCCCGCATTGCCCACAAGCCGTATAGTCAGCTTCGATCCCCGCCCCGCAATGAGAACAGGAAAGTTCACTCTTGGAAGTGCGCTGGGCCGTCTTACAATGCGGACAAAAAAGCGCATCTTTCGGTAGGTACTGACGACAGTCAATATTTCGACACTGAACCTTAAATAAACCCATGATCCCTCCAAGTTTGTTGATCCATCCACATTCTATCCGATTTCAACCCCCGTCTCCACTCCTATAAGAAAAAGCCATGCCAAAGGAAAAAACCGCTTAAATACGGGTATTGAGATAAGCAGAAAAAGAAAAACTATAGTCAGATATAGTTTTATTGAAGCTGTATAATTCAAGGTTCTTGCAAATCCAGTTGCCGATAATTAGACTGAGTGCCTGTGCCTTCTAATATATAATGGGGGATAGCCGTTTATGATTTTCAGTCTTATAATTAATACGGGACGTTTGCGTCCAGGGTGTTTGTACGCTAAAAATCTTGTTAGTATGGCCTTAGTGAGAACAGGGAGGTTCATGGCTGGAGCTTACATCACACTCTGGTGCTTAAAGAAAATCAAACCAAGGAAGGTTAAATTATGAGTGCTGCAATCAAGAAATGTGATGGGTATGGGAGTTCATTTGGTTTTGTGGGGCATCCTGATTCAGATATAATGGACTCCATCGCGGAACTTGAGCGTCGATCTGATGAACTCGACAAAACAGCTGTGGGGATAAAAGCTGCCAGAAAATCTATCGCGGACTCAAAACATGTCTCTAAATCTACCCTTTGGGGGGATCTGGCTCCTACCCGAAAGAAAAAGTCTGGAAAGAAAAGAGGGCCTTCTGATAACTCAGTTCACAGCCAATGCAGTCAACAGCAATGTGATGTAACCATCGACTTTTCAGCACCTTTGAAGGTTTAAGGGATCCTTATAGGACGTTTGGGTAGGTTGTTTTGAAACTTAAGTTCATCGATTTTGAGATTCGTCATCTTTCTTCTCAACATTTGCCGCCTAAGGAACCAACCGCTTTGCAGTTACACAAACAAACTGAGCTTCGTTTCTTGAACCTATCAGAAAATATCGCTGAATTTGAGTATCTGGTTTCTTTTGCCCCCAGGGAAGATTCAAAAGAATCAACAAGTATCAAGGGTGTAATCTGGG
>CAZRLV010000497.1:0-2522 GCA_964600955.1 uncultured bacterium | reverse complement strand
TGGAATGGGGGGATAAAAATCCGTCATCCTACGGCTTGACCGGGGGATCCATCTTTTCTTCACCTATAGCCTTAGAGCCCTCAGCCTTACAGCCTTTCTTAAATTATTAGAAAATTATGGATTTCATTACTCAACTTAAGGATTATCTGAAGTCTTCGGATGGGGATTTCACGCCGGCTTTATCGCTTTTGGTTACCCAGTCGGTGGAGACTCTGGAGCAGCTCTCGGAATATGATTTCATTTTCTTGCGCCGTGTGCTCGATAAGGTGGGTTCAAAGAATGTGGATCCTGCTGTTTTAAAGCAGGCACATTATAAGATGGATCTCGTGGAGCGGCGCAGCGGAAAACGCCGGGTTCCCTATAAGGAACAGTCTAAGTCCGATGACATTGTTTCCCTGGTTTTGGAAGAGGCGGCTCGCGTAGGAGCGGATGTCATTCATTTAAAGAGCTGGGCAAAACCCATGTTTCGCATTGATGGTGCGCTCAATGAGTGTACCGAGGAGCAGGTGTTTACCTCAGATCAAGTCCAGCGCTATATATCTTCGCTGCTTTCCACGGAACAGTATGACCAGTATCTCAAGATGAAAACCGCATGCCTCTCCCTCTCTTTGGAGGGTGTCTCGCGTTTTAAGGTGATTTGCTATTTTGAAAACGGGAACCCTGGGCTTTGTTTTCGACAAGTTCCTCGTAGAGCTCAGACTCCCGACGAGATCAAGCTGGACTCCGCATTGATTGATCTTTGTAAGCAGAAGCGGGGTGGGCTTGTTTTGGTGACTGGCCCAGCCGTTTCTGGTAAAAGTTCAACTTGTGCTTCTCTGATCCAAGAGGTGAATCAGAATTGCCAGCGCAGGATTCTGACTCTTGAAAACCCGATTGAGTATCTTTTCACCGATGAGAAAAGTTCCATGGTTCAGCGTGAATTTGGTTCAGATATTGGCTCAATTGAAGAAGGGTATGGCCTGGCGCTAGGCGATGGCGCAGACTTTGTTTTCCTGTCTGAGATTCGCTGCATTGAGGACCTTGAGTGGGCTCTTACGGCGGCTGAAAATGGTCATTTTATTTTAAGTACGATTCTGGCGGATTCGGTTAGAAATGCCCTGGAGACCCTGGCATCTCTTTTGAACAAGGGAGATCGGTTCGCCTATCTTGATCGATTGTCCAGGGCGCTGCATGCACTGACCTGTCAGATGCTGGTACCCGGTAAAAAGGAAAAGCGGGTTCCCGTACGTGAGGTTCTCATTCTTGACGCAAACTCAAGAACCCTCATCCGTGAGAACAATTTGCAAACGGTGCAGAATTTTCTCAATCAAATGACACAAGGGGACACCTTTTCCTTTCATCGCAGATTCAAGACACTGATTGATAGTGGAGATTTAGATTTCACTGAGGCTCTGGAGTATATTCCCGAGAGTGAGACTTATTTAGCCCGTTATGGAGGATGAAAAGGTTATGCATATCAAAGACCTCATACCGCCAGCCCTGGAAAAGGGTGCCACCTGGATTCATCTTTCGGCCAGGACGGTTCCAGTTTTTCAGACGAAAAGCGGGCTGGAGCGCTGGGATCATCCCCCTTTGGAGCCTCAGCGAGTTTATGAGGTGATGGAGTCCTTTATTAATCCCAGAGACAAAGAACGTCTGTTTTCCAATCGCGAAGTGGTAACCGCGCATAAGATTGATGAAAAAATCAGTGTACGGGCCCATGTCTATATGCAAAGAACCACATTGGCGATGAGTTTGAAGATCATCGAAACAGGGATCAAGTCCTTGAAAGATTTGGAGTTTCCGCAAGACGTTTGGGAGAACCTCTCGCACAAACCATCCGGTTTATTTTTAGTGGCGGGTTCTCGCGATAGCGGTCGCACAGCGCTGGTCAAAGCGATTCTGGACGAATTGGCCCGGAGCCGATCTTTGCATATTCTAAGTCTTGAGGAAGCCTTTGAAGGCCAATTGGGGCCTTATCCAAAAACCTTGATCAGTCGACGACTTGTTTCCCAGGATTTAGCTGATTTGCAAACCTCCATGGGAGGATTACTCAAAGAAGATCTCAATGTCGTATCACTGGGCGAAATTCAGGGGCTTGAAAAACTGGAAGCCGCGATTACCCTGGCCTCGCGGGGGCTTTTTGTAGTAGCTACGCTCCTGGCTTCGGATCTAGAAAATGTCTTAATGAAAGTTCTTCACTGCTACAGTGCTCCGCAGACATCAATTGATCTTTTGGCACGCAACCTCCTTGGCGTATACCATCAGACAGCTTTTCAGACCTCTGAGGGTTCAATGGTTTACGCCAAAGAGTATTTTAGAAATTACCCGGCCACGCGCAAGCATTTACGCTCACGTCATATTCCTTCAATTCTAAACTTCATGCAGACTGCCGGGAAAATCGATTGTTTAACCTACGCCAAAAGCTTCGAAGCCTTAGTGCGTCAGGGGAAACTAACCTCAGAGCAAGTTCCTGCGAGATATCGAGTCTAGAGCATTTTACAAAAAAATATAACCACATTCAGAATGCAGTTGCGAGATAT
>CAZRLV010000496.1:0-2530 GCA_964600955.1 uncultured bacterium | reverse complement strand
TACGGTGGTGTGGGGGGGAAAGCCCGCAAGGGCTTACCTATCCCGATCTTCCTCTAGTTCTGTAGTTCCGATAGTTCTTCTAGTTCCTTCTCCCATTTGATTTCTCTGCTCCCTCTGATTCTTGTCCCTGCTATGCTATCCTACTCCGGTGACTCTTGATTCTCATAAACCCTCCTTTGTTTTTTTTGGTTCCAGCGAGTTTTCAGCCCAGGTTTTAGAGTTCTTAATTCATGACGGCTTGACCTGTACCCTGGTTGTTACACAGCCAGACAAGCCTGTGGGTCGTAAGCGTTTGCTCCAGGGTCCAAGGGTTAAAAATCTGGCTTTGGATCATGATATCCCTTGCTATCAACCACCTTCATTAAAAAAATTGGAGCCCTGGTATCGTCTTTTGGATCTGAGCTTTGATTTTGGAATCGTGGTGGCCTATGGAAAGCTGATTCCTCAAAGAGTTCTGGAGACCTCCAAAATATGCTTTCTGAATGGGCATGCTTCCGATTTGCCCCGTTTTCGCGGTGCGGCCCCTATGGAACGGGCCTTGATGGCAGGTGATTTACAGACTGCCATGTGCATTATGGAAATGACGGCAGGGTTGGATGAAGGAGATGTTTTGAGTCGTCAGTCCCTTGATATTGGTGTAGGGATGGACATTGATGATCTTGAAAAGCAAATGATTCAGTCTTGCAATCGACAGCTCAAGGAGGTGGTTCTTGATTATGAAAGCTTTAATTTAAAGCGCCAACCTCAAAGCTCTGGGGGAGTGATTTACGCTTCAAAAATTACGGAGCTTGACGCTCGCATTGATCTGGAAAAGGACTCGGGGGTCAAAATTTTCAATCAGTTGAGAGCTCTAAAGCGAAAATACGGGATTCACTTCAAGCTCAATGGAATTAAGCTTGCTGTTTATGAGGGTCGATTCGTAGACGTAGAAACTGGCGCTCGACCGGGAACGGTTGTAAAGAGGACGGGCAAGGAATTAGTGATTGCTGTCAATGAGGGTTGTTTTCATATTCATGAGTTGCAGCTATCCGGGCGCAAAAGACTTGCGGTTCAGGCGTTTTTAGCCGGGTCATCCTTGCAAGAAGGGGACTGTTTACAATCTGGGTAAAGGGTCTATGAGTTCTAAGAAACAACGTACCGTTTTTCTCTGTTCACATTGTGGTCATGAGCATATGCGCTGGCAGGGTTACTGCTCGTCGTGCAACGCTCGCAACTGTCTGAATGAAGAATTGGGTTCAGCGATTCAAAAGGTTCAAAGCTCTGGACGCAAGGCAAGCAAGCCACAGACTCTCGAACAGGTGGGTGTTCAGAACGAGAGACGCATCCAAACCCTTGTGCCCGAGGTGGATTTGGTTCTGGGAGGGGGAATCGTTCCTGGAGCAGTTGTACTTTTGGGGGGAGAACCAGGAATCGGAAAGTCGACTCTCATTTTGCAGGTATGCAAGGGGCTTTGCGATCAAGGCGTTCGAATCTTGTATGTGTCAGGTGAGGAGTCAGCATCGCAGGTCAAGCTGCGAGCATCGCGTCTGGGACTGGACAGCGAGGAACTCTATCTTTTTAGTGAAGTGGAACTGGAGACGGTTCTGGCGGAGGTCAAGTCTCTGGAGCCCAAAATTTTGGTCCTGGATTCCATTCAAACCGTACGCACCCGTGAACTGGACTCATCTCCAGGCTCAGTCTCTCAGGTAAGGGAATGTACCTATAAGGTGCTTGAATGCGCCAAGACCCAAAATATTCCGGTCTTGTTGATTGGCCATGTCACCAAGGGAGGAGAAATTGCTGGTCCGAGACTTCTAGAGCATATGGTCGATGTTGTCTTGAGCTTTGAGGGAGACAAAAACCACTATTTTCGAATCTTACGTGGAACCAAGAACCGTTTTGGAGCCACCGATGAAGTCGGAATCTTTGAAATGAAGTCGACGGGGCTGCAAGCCGTTGCCAATCCCTCGTCCTATTTTATTTCTGAAACCAGTCCTGTGCCGGGATCGAGTCTATCGCTGGTTATGGAGGGCTCCCAACCCTTTTTGGTGGAGGTTCAGGCCCTTGTGACATCCAATCAGTTTACCTACCCAAAACGTACAGCCATGGGCTTTGACTTAAACCGTCTCACTCTTCTTATCGCTGTTTTGGAGAAAAGGATGGGGATTTTACTGGGTCAGAGCGATGTCTATGTCAGCCTGGCCGGGGGGGTGAAAACGACAGACCCTTCTTTGGACCTGGCTGTGATCCTCGCCATTCTTTCTTCCCTGAAAGATCGGAGAGTTTCCAGAGATACCGTGATCATGGGAGAGGTGGGCCTTGGAGGCGAAGTCCGTTTGATTTCTCGTGTCGATACGCGCATCAAGGAGGCTCGCAAACAAGGATTCAAGCAGTTTTATGTTCCCAGAAAAGCACTGGAAATGCAGCCGGAGTGTCGCGCACCTGAGATCCATGGTGTGAAAACGATTCAGGAAGTTAATTCTCTGCTAACTTCCTAAACTCTTCAGTAAGGACTTTTCAGGCCACCTCTAATAATTGATCGGGCATAACT
>CAZRLV010000495.1:0-2534 GCA_964600955.1 uncultured bacterium | reverse complement strand
GGGCTCGTGCAAATGCAAGACACTCGCTATCTCGTGCAAAATCCACCGGCCCATCATTTGACCGTTGACGAATTTGACCGTGTTCATGAGTACAACTATAAGTATGAACAACACCCCTACTACGAAAAAGATGGAGAAGCACGCACCCTCGAGACCGTAAGATTCAGTCTGAACTCTCAAAGAGGTTGCTATGGAGAATGTAATTTTTGCGCTATCACCGTGCATCAAGGTCGCACGGTCATCTCAAGGAGCGAAAAATCTCTGATCAATGAGGCTTCCGCTCACCGAAACCACCCTAAGTTTAAAGGCATCATATCCGATGTAGGCGGTGCCACGGCAAATATGTATGGCTACGAATGCGATAAAAAAATCGACCATGGAATTTGCAAAACCAAGAACTGTGTCTTCCCCAAGAAATGCGAATTGTTAAAGCCCAACCATAAGCCTCAGATTGACCTGCTTAAAAAACTGCGTGAGATCCCCGGAATCAAGAAAGTTTTTGTGGCCTCTGGGCTGCGATATGACCTTGTGCAAGAAGATAAAGAATTTGGCGAAGAATATTTGGAAGAGCTGGTTAAGCATCATGTATCCGGCCAAATGAAAATTGCACCGGAACACACTGAACCAAAGGTCGTGCACCTGATGGGGAAACCGGCTAATGATTCACTCAATCAGTTCTGTGACATGTTCAATCATCTCAGCAAGAAGAATAATAAAAATCAGTTCCTAACCTATTACTTCATAGCGGCCCATCCAGGTTGCACAGAAAAAGATATGCGATCTGCCAAAACCTATGCCAGTAAAGAACTCAACATCCACCCTGAGCAAGTCCAAATTTTCACTCCAACGCCCTCAACCTGGTCTTCGGTGATGTATTACACTGAAATCGACCCCTTCACCGGAAACAGCCTCTTTGTTGAAAAAGACCCCCGCAAAAAAGAGAGACAAAAAATAGCAATTGTAGGAAATCGACAACCCAAAAAACACCAGAAATACCAGTCCAATCTTTTAGGCTAAGGGTCGGAAATAATCCACAAAGTCTAGCGTCACTTAAAAAATCCACTGCGCATGAGTACGCATCTATTTTGGCGAGTTGGTCAAACAAGTACTAGCCGAAGGCAGGACGACTGACAGATCCTGTCCTTGTGGGTAGTGGCTTATATTTCGCGTGACCAGTAGATCAACACCGGAATTGAGAGCCGCGTAAAAGCAAACAGCATCTTCAAAATCCTTCATCGAGGAAGATAAGGCCATTTCTACGACTTCCTGGTTAACGGGGCTAACGGATAAATTGATCAACAGACTCGCTAGTTTTTGTTTGATTTGATGGGACTTGTTGGCCGTATTTTTCAAAGATTCATCGAGAACACCAATGATGTAGTAAAGATTCGTTACGGCATGCGCTGCGATATAGCCCTCGTGACCTGTGGCTGCAAGGTCCAACGCGGCCAATGAAGCATCATGAAACTCGGGTCGGGCTAAAAGGACATCTAGAAGAACATCTGAATCATATAAAATCTTCATTGATATTTATCGATTAAATGATCCGTATATTTGTCTCTCAATGCCTTAGTATCAAGGTCCCGCGAAGCTTTTACGGAACCCAGCAGCGTTTTGGCCCAGGCAGATAAATCTTTAGATTCAGGATGGGACTCTAACTGATCCAGATAGGACAAATAATTTGCGACCACCTGAGAGAGAGACAAATTACGCCTCTTAGACCACTTTTTGGCCTTTTCAATCAATTCAGAATCTAATCTTAACGTAAGTTTCGTCATCATAAAAACCCCATACGTACACCAATCTAATTATTATACGTATTTTGCATGGCGTCAATCCCCGCCCATCCACCAAGGCGTCCATATCCATCCATATTTTATTGAACCTGGATGGAAACGGTGGGACTGAGAGACTATTGATGAACCTGATCTTAATTCGCAGCGGATTATCCAATTAACGCGCCATAAGGGAAGGTAAATTGGAAAAAACGGGGTCAGAGTTTCTTGGGCCACTTCACTGATGTGTGCAGAATTCTCAAGATCGTTACGACTCCTTCTCTTTCAACATAGGCAACGACACAGGGATATTTTGGAACGAGAAGTTCTCTTGTCCCCTCAACTTTGCCGGGACGCCCCATTCTCGGTTGTTCCGCCAACAACTGCGTTAGATTCCAGATTTCGAAGGCTAATTTATTGGCACTAGCTGGACTGCTTTTTTCAATATATTCTACTGCCGCATCGAAGTTTCATAAAGCCCGCTCTGTCCATCTAACCTGCATCTACTCCCCATTTTTTGAATCGGGACAGAACTTCATCGTCAGAAGCAAATTCACCACGCTCCATTTCTTTTAAACCCTCCTGAACTTCATGGATAAACCATTCTTCATATTCCAAAAAATTAGTAATCGCCTTTTTAATAACCCAGGAACGCGAGCGACTTTGTGATTTTGCCATTTCATCAATACGGCCTAAGACGTCGTCTATAGTTGTTGAGAATCCAGGACCAAGCAATAAGGTGTTCCTCCATGTAGGATA
>CAZRLV010000494.1:0-2536 GCA_964600955.1 uncultured bacterium | reverse complement strand
GCTCAGGCCATGCGCCATGAGCTTCTCCTCTGAGATTTCCACGGAAATCTCACGGTCTCTGGAATCCAAATAATCCACCTGAGATAGACCGCCACGAGCCAGAAGTTCGTCTCGGATTCCATCAGAGTACGTTTTTAACGTGTCTTCTGAGATATCCCCAAAGATGCCAATAAAAATGACGGGGGTTTTCTTAGTGATTTCCACGACCTTGGGTTCTTCAATGTCTCGTGGAAAATTTGAGATCTGGTCAATTTCAGTCTTGATTTTATCGCGAATTGAACTGGCTTCATAATCCGGACTGACCTTAATGAGAATGGATGCAGAGCCTTCCCTTGAACTGGATGTTATCTCGTCAATGCCTGCCAGCGTGGTGAGTCGTTCTTCTATGGGGGTGGTAATGCTCTCTTCGATTTCATCGGGTGTGGCTCCTGGATAGGGAACACTGACGCGCACAAGGTCAAAATCGAACTCTGGGAACATCTCGCGGGGGATTTGAAAATAGCAGGCAATGCCCCAGGCCATGAGCACCAGAAGAGTCAGGTTCATTGCGACCGGATTTCTTAATGTAGCGCGAATCAGATTCATGGGTGCAGATTGAGAAGCTGCGGCTCTGTTTTGACTTTCTCTCCCTCGGAAAGGTATTCAGAATAGCGCAGAACAATTTCGTCTCCCGCTTTGAATTTTGTCTGAACTACCAGAAAAGAACCTTCATCTCTAAGAGGGGAGATCTCCATAAGCTGAATGCGTCCATCACGGACCAGTTGAATTCGCCCATCACTTTCACTCGTTCGGGGAACACGTGTGACTTGTTTGAGCTTGGGGCCGAGAATTTCAACTTTGCAGAAAGCTCCGGGAAGGAGCCAGGCACCTTTGGAGCTTGCGAGCCAGGGGTTCTCAATTTGAACGTAGAGCAATACCGTACCGGTTTGCTTCTCATAATGGCTGCCCTGTCTTGTAACCAATCCCGTCAGGGTACCAAGGGGAGGGGACAAAACATGAACCAGTGCCGTGCGAGGATTAGATTCTTCCTGAACCAACCAGGGCACCTCATGACTGGAGAAGGGAGTTTCCACTTCCAATGTCTCTAAATTAACCATCTTCCCCAGAGAGAAACCGCCCGGTAAAAACTCTCCCTCGCTGACAGATTCTGAAACCACCTTACCTGAGAAACCTGCCTTTAAAACGGTCTTGGCGGTTTGGATCTTGGCTTGTTCCAACTCTAGCCTTGAGATAGCTAGGTTGGCCCGCTCAAGTTCCAGACGATGGGGAATTTGTTTGAGCTGATTCTCAATATTTTGAACCTGATTTTCCTGCTGCTGGCCTTTAAAAAGAATATTCTCATAGTCTTGTTTTGCCACAGTGCTTTGGGCCAGCATTTCTTGATATCTTTTGATTTCAGCGCGGGTTAGGCTCAAATTGTCGCGGGCTATTTTTAAATTGGCGTTTAGATTGGACTGCTCTTGAATCAGGCGCTTGATACTGGCCTTTCGAACCTGAACACCCGCCTTGGCTTTTGCCGCCTTTAACTCATACTCTTTGGGGTCAATTCTGGCAAGAATCTCATCTTTCAGGATCAGACCACCGGCAAGAAATCCAGGGTGTAAATAGGAAAGTCTCCCAGGGATCTCGGTTTTTATACTTGCCGTTTGAGTGGAGCGTAGTTTTCCGTGAGCAGGAATGCGAATTTGCAGATCCTCTTGTTGCGCACGAAGGGTTCGTACACGCGCCAATCCTTCATGCCCAAGGCTTCTTTCGATTTCCGGGCGCGTGGCTTTTAGAGCGGCAAATCCCATGATGCCCAAGCCCAAGAAAATAAAGGCTAAAACAAGGTTAATTCGGGTTTCTCGTTTGAGTGACATAGGGGGCTAACAGTATACTACAGAATGACTACATCATTTCTAGGTTTTGAGATTCAAGACTGGGAGGTTGCGGACCTGCATGCCAGAATCGGCTCTCATATTGAGTCCGGTGAGGCCGCCGAGTTTTTGAATTTAAATGCTCACGCCGTAAATCTTGCCTATCTAGATTCACAGTTTTGCGAGATCCTAAGATCAGCCAAGTATCTGTTTTGTGACGGTGAGGGAGTCCGGTGGGCAGCTAATTTTCGCGGTGGACAGGTTCCGCGGCGCATCACTTATGCTGATTGGTGTCCTGTTTTTCTCAAGTGGGTGGCTGAACAGGGCTATTCAATTTTTTTTCTGGGCTCCACAGAGAACGTCATTGAAAAGGCGGCGAACGAGAGTTTGCAGATGGCTCCCAATCTAAAATTAGTTGGCATTCAAGATGGGTTTTCGCCCGATGAAACGGTCGTTGAGAAGATCCAAAAATCCGAAGCTCAAATCTTGATTGTTGGTATGGGAATGCCAGTTCAGGAAAAATGGATTCGTCGCAATATGCATCAACTCCCATGCAAGGTCTATCTATCTGGGGGAGCCGTCTTTGATTATCTTTCAGGTTCCTCCCGGCGTGCCCCGGTGTTAATGAGAGACAGCGGTCTTGAGTGGTTGTTTCGGGTTCTATTGGAGCCCAGACGCTT
>CAZRLV010000493.1:0-2576 GCA_964600955.1 uncultured bacterium | reverse complement strand
TGCCAGTGACCCCGAGGAAATCGCTCGCCGTCTGGCAGACTATATTGTCAACGGTGGAGATCCTGCACAAATCAATGAAGTTACTGACCTTCTTGACGATCAGTTTCCAGATGGAACTGAACTCGACTATGGTGCCCTCGTAGACGAGGTTCGCGCCCAGGTATTTGACCCTAAAGAGATTATCCTGGATTTAATGACATCCTCAACCGATCCCCTGATTGGTCTCAAAGTCTTTGCTGAATCAACCCAACTTCTGACTCAGGCACAACTGCAAAGTATTTTGGACACCAAGGAGATCAAAGATCAATTTGCCCTGGGACGCAATATTCTTGCGATCGCAGGCAGGGACACTCAGGTTTTCACAGGATTTGGAGCGTATAGCCTGCCGCTCGATGGCTCGCGTTCTTTTGATCCCACCGGAGATACCAACCTTCGTTATACCTGGCAACTTCTTGATGGAATCCGCGGCGATGTTGTAGAAACCATCACCGAAGACGACGTCTCACCCCAGGCAACATTTTTAGTCACTGACTCACCCGGGTTTAAGGTTTTTAGGCTCACCGTTAGTAACGCGGACAATACTCGTGTGGCCGAAGATGAAATTCGCCTGGAATTTTACCCTGACCCCATCCCCGTTGCCATCCTCTCACCTGACTACCAAACTGTTACCAAGAGTACAGAGACCAGTTTTAGCGCAACAGGCTCTTATTACCCTGATGGAGGGAACATAGACTCCTACGGTTATGTCCAACTAGAAGGCCCCCCAGTCATCCTTACGGAACAAGGGGGAGTCTTTAGCTTCACTCCCACAGAGGTCGGGTTCTATTCCTTTAGAACCTCGGCCACCAAAACCTTGCCTCATACCGATGTTATTGGCTACTCCGAGGTTTATGTCCGTGTCTATGAGCAGTTTTCTCCAGTGGTTGACGCCGGTCCTGGGACTACTATTAAGGTGAATGAGGCTCACACCCTCAGCAACAACACCTACCACCCCAATGGAACCACGCTAAAATACACATGGACCCCCAGTACTTATCTGGACTCCACCTCTGCCGAGGAACCCGTCTTTACTCCTTTGGTGTCGGGAACCTACACCTTCACTCTGAATGTAGAAGAAAGCGAACCCCCTTCAGAGGAAGAGACCGGGGAAAGTACTCAATCAAATCCCGGAACAGGGTCGGATTCCATCACAATCCAAGTCCTTGACAGCTATCCGCCTGTAGCCGTCATGTCCGAGAGTATTACCCTCGATTTCCGTGAAGCCGCCGACACCGTGATTGTGTCACTCGATGGATGTTCGTCCTTCGGACTTGAAACGGGTACACTGACCTATTCCTGGAGTAGTACCACCTTCACTTCACCCATTTTAAATTCCACACAATGTTCAGCAAGCACCACCTTTGTGAAAGGCCAGTTTTTTGAAAAAACCACCCACCATTTCCAGTTTGAGGTCACCGAAGGATCTCTGAGTTCAAGCGGTGTTTTTTCCGTCAACGTCATTCCGGCAAGCCCACTCCCCCCATCCATCTTTTTAGAGTCTTTCCAGGATAAAACCAACTACCTGGCTGGTGATGATATTGATATTGAATCCTGGCAATCCTTTTCCTATGACCAGAAAGAGCTTATTTTTTCCTGGGTTGGCCTGGATCAGCTCTCACGCAATATCTCCCAGTCTTTTCGATCACGATTTCAAGGGCTTCAGCGCGACTCCCTTGAACTTTCCATCCCCAACCCGCTTAATGCCAGCACGGCTACAGCGAACATCACGTATAGTTATCGACTGACGGTAACAGAGAAAAACTCTGACGGAAGTCTGGGGCTCTTTGATACCCGGGATGTTGAAATCAACGCCTATCAAATTTGCCCAGATACCCCTATCATCGATGCCTTAATTCCAAGTCACACCTGGTTTCGAAAGGGCGCCACCACCAATAATCAATTTAATATCGACACAGACTTCAGAGTTCTCTGCCTACAAAGTGACGGCAGCCTGCACGGCCTAACCGCCACCTGGACCATTGACTCTCTATTTACGGAGACAGCCTCCTCAACGAGCAAGGCTCTGGCTGTCACCATGGATCTTACTGATGATTCAGTTACAACCGGTGAAAAGGAGTTCAAGCTAACCGTGACCGACCTGATCAATCAGGAAACCACATCACAATCGATTAAGATTGACATTTTTGATGAAATCGAATGTGAACTTACCTTTGAATTTCCAGGAGCTACCGAGTCTGATGATTTTTCCCAACTACTGCCCGATCTTGCTCATGATTTGATTGCCAATATTGATTGTGAAGACCCTGATGGCGTAACCAACTACACTACACAATCTTCCATGGTCACTCTGTATCGCCAGACTGTGGATTCAAGCAAGGCTGCAGTGGGGGCCACGGAAACTCTGCTAAGCTTCGACACCAATAGCGACAAGCCCACATTTGACCTGTCGACAACGGTCAATTTCGTGGGAATCAACCACCAGGACTTTGCATCAAAGCATTGGAAACTTTGGGTGGAAAAAGATGACTTTGACAATCCAAATTTTGCGGAAGGAACGCTGGTTGAGAAGCTCTATC
>CAZRLV010000492.1:0-2585 GCA_964600955.1 uncultured bacterium | reverse complement strand
GCAATCGAGCTTATTAGGACGAAAAAACGCTAGCAGTCAGAATTGAATGGCCCTGGTGCATTCCTCTGATTCTTGATTTCTTAATCCCTTAATTCTAATATTGTTCTGTTATGAGAAATTCTGCTGAGATTCTGGATTCTAATTTTCTACGCCGGGTTCGTGACGAGGATCTGCCTTGTCCTGCAAACTCGCTGACTCCTGAGGAAGTTGGCTTGTCGTCTGATGAAATCCTAGACCTTTTTGAATCCCAGGTGATGAGTAGGCATCTTGATTTCATGGCCAGAAAATTACGGGCGCGAGGCGAGGGATTTTACACAATTTCCAGTGCTGGACACGAAGGAAACGCGGCTGTAGCCAAGGCTTTCCGAGTGAATGACATGGCTTTTTTGCACTACCGCAGTTGTGCTTTTATGATCCAAAGAAGCAAGCAGGTCAGCGGGCAAAGCATCCTGCGCGATATCCTGCACTCCTATATGGCTTCCAGCGAAGATCCTATAGCAGGTGGGCGCCATAAAGTTTTGGGCAGTTATGAGCTTCATATTCCGCCTCAAACCAGTACGGTGGGCTCACACCTGCCCAAGGCCGTAGGTACAGCCCGCTCTATTCCCCTGGCTACCAAGCTCGGCTTGAACGTCCCCCTTAAACCGGATGGCATCGTGCTTTGTAGTTTTGGAGATGGTTCCTTAAATCACTCCACAGCCCAGGGGGCTATTAATACGGCTAGCTGGCTTTCTTATCAAAACCTGGGGTTGCCCCTGGTTTTTCTTTGTGAGGACAATGGGCTGGGAATCTCAGTGCGTACCCCGCGAGACTGGGTTGAATCTTCAATTGCAAATCGACCGGGTATGCACTATCTGAGCTGCGATGGACGGGATCTACTAGACAGCTGGCGCATGAGCGTTCAGGCCGTAGATCTGGCTCGCTCTTCACAAGAGCCAGTCTTCCTGCATCTTAAAACTCTGCGCCTATTGGGACATGCAGGATCCGATATTGAGACCAGCTACCGCTCTATGCATGAGATTGAAGAACAAGAAGCCCAAGATCCATTGCTCTGTAGTGCAAGCCTGCTTTTACGATTTGGCATCTGTAGCGCTGAACAATGTACTCGAATTTATCAAGAAATCCAGGATAAGATTGATCAATTAACCCAGGAACTTCTCCCCTGCCCACGTATCACGCAAGCTTGGCAGGTGATGAGTACTATTCTTCCCGAGCCCTCAATTCCCAAACCTTCCCTTCCTCCTTCTGCCCAATTACGTCAAAAGCTTTTTGGACGGGATTTCCCAGCCCTGACAAAGCCCCAACCTATGGGAAAACTTCTGAACTGGGCTCTAACCGATGTCCTCCTTGAATATGAAAACGTCGTGGTTTTTGGTGAGGATGTGGGCCTCAAAGGCGGAGTCTATCATGTCAGCTCAAGACTGCAGGAGCGCTTTGGTCGGGCGCGTGTATTTGATTCCCTCCTGGATGAGCAAAGCATTCTGGGCTTTGCCATCGGTCTGGCCCATAATGGATTTCTGCCCATTCCCGAAATTCAGTTCCTGGCTTACTTGCATAATGCTGAGGATCAACTACGCTCAGAAGCCGCTACGCTTTCCTTTTTTTCGCAAGGACAATTTACCAATCCCATGGTACTGCGCATTCCTTCTCTGGCTTACCAGAAAGGGTTTGGCGGGCATTTTCATAATGAGAACTCCCTGGCTGTTTTGCGCGACATTCCAGGACTCACCCTGGCCTGCCCATCAAACGGACGCGACGCGGTTTTACTGCTACGTTCCTGTATTCAGGAAGCCCTGAAAGGAAGGGTCGTCGTATTTCTCGAGCCCATTGCCCGCTACTCCACCCGTGATCTGCTTGCGGAGGGAGACAAGGTATGGAGTTTTTCCTACCCGGCTCTTACCGAGCCCGTACCAATGCCCGGAGAACCGAATTGCATTGGAGAAGGCAAAGATCTTGCTGTTTTAACCTATGGCAACGGGGTCTATTACTCTCTGCAGGCCAAGCAAGATTTAGAACAAAGGGGGATCGGTGTACGAGTCATCGATTTACGCTGGATCGCTCCACTCAATCCCGAAGCCATCACCAAAGCAGTAAAGCCATGCCGGGAAATTCTCATCGTGGACGAATGTCGGAACTCTGGATCTCTCAGTGAAGCCCTTGTAACCCTGCTCATAGAACAGGGAATTCAGCTCTCTGCCCACAGTCGAATCACCGCCAAAGACTCCTTCATCCCCCTCGGAGAAGCCGCAAATCTAGTTCTACCCAGCCGCGAAGAAATTGTTGAAAAGTCTTTAAGACTGGTGGCTCTAAGTAAAAAAAATGTGGATTGATCGGGGGATACATCTACCTCTTCTCTTTTCTTCAACTACCTCTGATGCTTTTGATTCCTATGTTTCCTCTGATTCCTTCTTCCCTAATACTTCTAATATCTTGCGCGCTGATTCGAGAATTGGGGTTCCCGGACCAAAAATTGCGAATACCCCCTGTTTTTTTAAGCTAGCATAGTCACCGGGAGGAATTACGCCGCCGCAAAACACCCTTATATCTTCGGCACCCAGAGATTTTAGGCAGGAAATTAGCTCTGG
>CAZRLV010000491.1:0-2585 GCA_964600955.1 uncultured bacterium | reverse complement strand
TCTGGAGAAACTAGACCCCCATGCTTTTTAAGAACCGAGAGACAGGGAGAAATAAACTCGCGCTCAAAACAAATATCTGGGTTTAAAAAGCAGAGATAGTCGGTTTTGGCATGGCGCACCAATTGATTGTTGGCTTTTGCAAATCCCAGGTTGGCATTGGAAAAGAGGCGGATCTGATCTGGGTATTTTTCTGCGTAGGATCTTAGGAGAGAAAAACTTTTGTCCGTTGACCCGTTGTCGGCTAAGAGCAGAGAACAGGGGGGCGCGCCATAAACCTTCTCAAAGGACTGAAAATACGAGTCTACAAAACCCTCGTGATTGTGAAACACCGTGACAATGCTTAACTCATCAGCGCCTGCCATGATGGTTTTTTCTAGCGTTGTTTGTCCGGAGCAAAACCCTCAAATCCAAAAGTTAGAAGGTCGAGTTCGGTTAGTATGCCATAATTTGCTCTTAGGTTTGGCTTCATTTTCAGATTGACGGGGAAGAAAAACATGTCCTGGTTGGCCAAATCATGCAGGAATTGTAGCAATTCAAAATAATTGCTGCGAATGTCCATTTGATATCTGTAATTAGCGATCTGAATGACATTCTTAACCTGCATAGCCTCGTCCGTGTCTTGAATTTTAGGCACGGAATATGGAGTGACGCCCTCGACAGCGAATTCCACTAACTTTTTGGGAATCAGCTTTTCTTTTTTAACAATCAAGCGCGAAGAAATCGCGGCGACGATGGCACTGCGCTCATTTTCTGTATTGGAGTCATTGGGGAAGCGTGTTAGGAGTTCTTCCACGTTAGTGCGGCTTTCATCAAGTTCCTCTTCAAGCGCTTTTTTTTCATCTTGAAGAGCCAAAAAATTACTGGCATCCTGGGTTAGCTTATTGATTTGGCCTTTCATGGATCGAATCATGATCGGCTTATTCCCTAAAACAAACCCTTCCGCCAAAAAATAAATGATTAAAATGACACCTCCTAGAATCTGAAGATGTTGTTTGATTTGAATATTGGGATTCATAACTGCCTCAAATAGGATTGTCCTGCTGGATGAAGCCTTCCATGGTAAACTCGTAATGTGCGGATATAATTTCGTATTCCTCTTCGCCGGCCTTGGCTCCTTTTTTCTTTCTTTCCTGCTCTGGAACAAATTTGGTAGCCGGGGGCTTGGGAATCTGAAAGACCCCCGTGTCTTTGAGAGTCTGAATCAATTTGGGCACCGTGGTACGAGTCAGAGCATCACCTTTCATCTTCCATTGAATGATCAGGGGTTTCCAGGGGTAGTCCTTCTGCTTTTGGGAGTCCGTGTATTTTTTTGCTTTGCTTTTGTCCCATTGAGGGGGTTTGACGCTAAACTCCAGATTCGTAAGTTTAATATCAGCACTGATTTTGGACATCAGTAGCTGTAGAGCCTGGGGCCAGTAAACATATTGGCGGATGACAGAGCGCACATAGCCGATTTTCGCATCACTGAGAATTTTTTCTCGCTTCAAGGTCAACATTTCCTGACGCAATTGACTTGAGCCTTGGGTTTTTTTTCTAAGAGTCGCAACTCTAGTGACCAACTGGTTATATTCGCCGGTAACTTGAAACCATTTCCAGCCCGTTTTAAGAAGAACCATGACCAGTACAACAATCAGAGCCATGCGGTACTTAACCAGTGGAAGTTTTCTAAGAATCTGAATGATGTTTTCATTCTCTGAGTCCACCTTGGCCACAAGGTTGAGATTATTTTTTGCCGAATTTTGCGCTAGAAAACAAGTTGAAGCACAGTCCACAAAAGGGCTGTTTTGGCGCATATCCATTCTAAAATCGTCTTGTTGAAACATGACGGAAGTCTGTCCCAGAGTGTTTTTGACAGCCAGCGGCTGCATGAGGTGAACACTGCAATTGAAGTTTTGGCCGGCCTTATCATAGAAAGAGGGTGCATTTGTGATTCCGCCGGAAAAAAATACATGCGTGGCCCCTTTACGAACGGTCATGAAAGCCGCGTTGTCTTTGCTGAAGTTTCTTGCCAGCGCAGAGGTGAAATAATTAACCGAAGAATTAATCTTGGTGAAAATGGATTTCAAGGTGCTTTCCATTTGCTGGAGATAGGGGCTTGGGTCATTGATATCAAGCCCCATTTGGTTCACCAGGGTGGGATTACCTGAAAATCCCACTTTCTGCAAAACATCTTCCACCTCGGCGGGCGAAAGGGCAGAATCTCCTGACTTGGAGGCAAACTCAAAGAGTTCGTCGTAGAAACTGCGAGCGCCGTAATGCAAAACCTTGTTGAACAAGAGTTGTCCATCAAAAAAAAGATTAACCTTGGTGGCCATCTGTCCTATGTCCACGAACACAAGGGGTTTCTCAATCAGATCATCCTGGACGCTGATTACCTTGCGATAGAGCTCAGTTGAGGACTGTAGCAGAGGGTAGACCCCCCCAAACTTAAGGTTATGGGCGTAGAGATGATTCTTGAGCATACCCACATGCTTGGGATTTAACACAATGGTCGCCGCAACCACCTGGCTTTTAGCTTCGATCTCCTTGGTAAACAGGGAATGGACTTGATTATGTTCGTTGTCTGCCGCGATCTTTTCCTGGCC
>CAZRLV010000490.1:0-2586 GCA_964600955.1 uncultured bacterium | reverse complement strand
TTCGCGCTCCCCACGGCGTTGTTCGCCAGCTCGGAGGCGTTGATGGCGTTGGGCGCGATGTGCTTGGTTAGACGCTTGGCATCTGTGCGCAGAAGCTTGCCGTAAATCTTCTCCTCTTCAGTCACCATAAGGTTGTATTTGACATCGATCTTAATGATACGGTCCATCAGAGCTTCACGAGATGGGTCTGAAATGAAATTCTTGTACTCACTTTCGTTGGTGTGCGCAATAATGACTTCGTCCGCGCTAATCAGAGGAAAACGCGGTGTTTTAATCTGTCTTTCCTGGGACAAGGTCAAGAGAATATAGAGAAAGCGCTCATCTGCTTTAAGCATTTCGATGAATTCCATGATCCCGCGATTAGCCTTATTGAGTTCTCCATCAAATTTCCAGCCGTCTGGGTCGGATTCTGAGCCCACTTTTCCAATCTTGGCGTAATTAATACTGCCGTTAAGCTCGCTCATGTCCTGACTTTTGGGGTCTGCCGGCTGGAAGGTTCCAATGCCCACACGATCCTGCTCGGAGATCACCATGCGACGCACATGGATATTTTCATAAACCTGATTCATATCCCCGTCATAGCGAGCTTCAAGATCACGAAACTGCTTGCGGCATTTGGGGCAGAGTTCTCCTTCGATAAAGACATCGTATTCGGTTCTAAAGCGCTCGCGTTCGGTTGCAGGGATGAGGTGCAGGGGCTCTTCATGCATTTCGCAAAGTGAAGTGTTTCCAGCCTCGTCACGCCATTCAATTGCGTATAGTGCACCCTCATCTGTACGCGAGTATTCCTCCAGTCCCTCTTTGAGCAAAAAGACAATTGTGGACTTGGCTCCCGAGACGGGACCGTGGAGCAGAAGAATTCTTTTGCGTGTATCAAGACGATCAGCGGCTGATTTGAAATAATTCATCAAGTTGTGGATGGAATCTTCAATGCCGTAAAGATCTTTTTTGAAGAAATTATAGACATTGATTTCTGAACCGTTGATATTTTGGGTCTCG
Organism: uncultured bacterium; assembly: GCA_964600955.1. Lineage (GTDB taxonomy): Bacteria > Muiribacteriota > UBA6191 > UBA6191 > UBA6191 > CAZRLV01. Next base: position 1,587 of record CAZRLV010000490.1, on the reverse strand, counting down.
ATCCCATGCGAAACCACCATATTGTAGACTCTCTCATGTGAGAGGGCCGCCATTTTCGGGTTTTCAATCACGCGGTTCACATATTCGTGAAAGGTCAGGGTCTCATGCAGCTTTTCATAAATTTCTTTATTGTATTTGGCTGAAAGAGACTGGATGAATTCGTTAGAGCTGGTCTTGGATTCAGTTTTTGGCCTGGGCATGTTACCTCCTGGACATAGAGTCACAAAAGAACTGGAAGATTAAGGATTTTTGTAAATGAACGGATCACGGAAACCTAGTTCTTAGTATAACTTATTTCGGTCAAAAGAAGCGATGACGTTAAACTCGAGCTTTTCCATAGCCCCCACCTCCTGGAGATTCAATGCGGATTCTGTCCCCGCAGTCCATGTCTAAACGGTAGCGGCCGGGGAGGGGTTTCCAGTCCGATTCAGAGTCTCCTTGCATGGTTTCTGACTTGCGACAGACCCAGTTTGTTCCTGGTTTTCCTGGGAGTCCCCCATGCATTCCAAAAGGAGCCGACTTACGACGCTCTGTGAGCAGTTCGACTTCTACTTTCTCAAGGAATTCGAATTCTCTAATCAAGCCATTACCACCTTTGAATTTTCCAGCTCCACCGGAGTGCTCACGTATGGAAAATTGTTTGAGATGCACGGGGTAGCGCTTTTCCAAAATCTCAGGATCGGTAATGCGTGTATTGGTCATATGGGTATGTACTCCACTGGCCCCGGAATAGTCCGGGCCCGCTCCGGCCCCACCGCCCAGGGTCTCATAATAGCCAAAGCTCTCATTGCCAAAGGCAAGGTTGTTCATGCAGCCCTGGGAGGCCGCGCAGAAGTTAAAAGCCTTGAAAACAAGATCCACAACACGCTGGGATGTGGTTACATTTCCAGCTGCCACAGCTTTATTTGCGGAGGGGTTTAATAACGATCCCGGTTCAAGTTTAAGCTGAATCGGTCTTAAAAATCCCTCATTCAGGGGTAGTTCGTCCTGGACCAGACATCGAAGACAATAGATCAGACAGGACGTGGTTACAGCCGGGGGAGCGTTGGTATTGGATTCAGATTCCCTGGCTGTACCTGAAAAATCAAAAACTGCGCTTCCTTGTTTGGCGTCGATCCTGATTTCCAGATGCAGTTGACTGCCATCATCCATCTGATCTTGAGCTTCAAGACGTGATTTTCCAAGCCCTCTTAAAAAGGATTGAACGGCGCGTTCGCTAATATCTTGAATGGATTGCATGGCTGCAACGATCTCGGTTTGGCCCAGGGTCTGCATGAGTTCATTTAGTTGATTCAGACCATGCTGATTTGCGCCGATTTGCGCTTTTAGATCCGCTAAATTATCCTCGATTCGACGCGCCCCCGCGTTTCTCAGGGACAAAATGACTTTCTCTTCGCTAAAGACTCCATTTTCCATGATTTTTGCCATGGGTAGCTGGACTCCTTCTTCATCCAGGTTTGTGGCTGCTGAAGGCATGGAACCGGGACTCATTCCTCCAATATCCGCGTGGTGCCCCCGGCTTGCCACCCAGGCCAGAAGTTTGCCCTCACGAAAGAATGGGCTCAACAATGTAATATCTGCGAGGTT
>CAZRLV010000489.1:583-2593 GCA_964600955.1 uncultured bacterium | reverse complement strand
ATATGCCGAACCCCAAAACCGATATGGGAGTGTACGGGGTCTACCTGGTATCGCACCGCCTTCTCCGCGGCCCCTGACATAACCGCACCCTCCCCCCAGATGGGGAGCGTCAGTACCAAAGTCAAAAAAGCAAAGATTCTAAATTGCATATACCCTCCGCACGGACCCAATTGCCAAGTTCATCTATCTTAGACGGAATGCCTCCTGTTGTCATCCAATTCGCCAACTGTTTTGAAGCTATCCATTCGTCCCGTAGATTCACAAAATACTTACAATTCAATTTTTTTGGGGGTAAAAAAAACCGGGCTGGCATTTTGCCTACCCGGATTTAATTCGTTTGTCGTGACCTGGCCTCTAAAACTGGAAACCAAGGTCTGTCTGGAATTTAAGTCACTTTAGGAATCAGTCTTGAGTCCTTTCCACTGAGTTGGAGATAACGGGTTTCATTGACATAGGTCTGTGACCCATTGATCGAAACCAGAAACCATTTTTCTCCGGTATAGTAATTCGTGATAACGTCCTCTTCTTTGATAAACTCTAAAGTTTCCATGCGTTTAAACCTCACTCTAAACTTGCAATAATGATTACTTACGCCTTCAAGGGCAATGAACTTCTACTCGTTGAGTCTATCGAAAGATTCCCTGGATTTTAGAAGGCTTTTGGATCAATTCCATGTCCCAGACAGAAATTTGAGGTTATCGCTTTAGGTCCTAAATATCAAGACAAGTTTTTCTACTTTTAGTGTCTTTTTGTATGAGCTCGCTTAATATTTGACAGTTTTTCAGGTGTTTAAGCATCATTTGTTTAACTTTGCTAGCACAGTGGATAGCGGGGTAATTTTTTTGTTTGGCCCAAAGACACATGAAACCGCAAAGAAGGATTGAAATTTATGGGGATTTGATCGAAAGATGAGAGAACCCCGTGAAAAAATTAAATTTCATTTTCCTGTTTTTTACCCTGACTCTTTGCGCCCTTTGCCGCGAGGAGCAGAGAGTTCTTCCGCCCCTACCACCAGACCCTGAATTGAATCTTTGGCTTATGAGTGAGTTTGGAGCTCTTTATCCCAAGCAACACCTGAGTCTTCCAGGGCTCGGGAAGTCTGCTACTAGAACCCAGGCGGCAGAAGCGTCCGTACCAGTTCTTTATCAATATCATGATCAAAACCACAGCTTTTACTTGAAAATGGCCCAAAGAGGCTATGGTGAAGTCATGCTCCTCCTAGCCGCCAATTATCAATTTGGAAGAGGGGTTAAACGCGATTTATTCAAGGCCCTGAGATGGTATAGAAACTCAGCAAAATCAGGCACAGAACGTGGAGCCCTGGCCACCGCCGTATTTTATTTGAGGGGCTATGCCACCCCCAGAAATTCATCAAAAGCTCTAAAATGGCTGCGTACAGTTTTGGGGCCCAAAGAGCCTGCCATCCTCGCGCTTGCAGCAGAAGAAACACAGAAGCCCCAGGAAAAAGCGCCCCGTGAGAAGACCCCTGATTTTCGTACCTGGGTCGAATCCGAACTTCTGGAGGGGGAACGCAAAGGGCTGCCTGGGGCTATTTTAGAGCTTGGCAGGCGCTGGATCAATGCAGCTAGTACACGCTCCAGAGGATTTGAAAAATTGGTGCTTCTTGCACGACGAGGCTTTGGCCCAGCCACTCTGACCCTGGCAGACCTCTATTACCAGGGAAGAATTGTCCCCAGAGATGTAAAACGAGCGATTCTCTTTTACCAAAGCCTCTCAGATCGTGATTCCCCAGAGGCGCTTTTGCGATTATCTGCTATTTACCAGCAGGGTACTGAGACCCAGAGGGATATGGGCCACTCCCTAAACCTTCTAAGCAAGGCCGCTTCCCTGGGCTCAACCCAGGCCGCCTTTTTACTGGGCAATTCTTATCTTGAGGGCCAACACGGACAAAAACAAAGTCGTGAACTGGCCTCACGCTGGTTCAAAGAGGCGGCTCAAAAAAACCATCTTGGGTCTTTGGACCAATAATAGTTGGGTCTGCACCACTAG
>CAZRLV010000489.1:0-573 GCA_964600955.1 uncultured bacterium | reverse complement strand
TGGCTCTGGGAATGATCTTTCTAAGAAGCCATCAATTTCAAGCGGCCTTGCACTGGTTTGAGAAGGCGGCTGATCAAGGACACCGCCTGGCGCAGTGGATCTGTGCAAGCCTTTATATCAGCGGCCTGGACACGGAGAAAAATCTGAACCGGGCTGCTTATTGGTGCGCACTTGCCGCCTATCAAGGTCACCGTGAAGCTCAGTTTCAGTTAGGGGTACTTTACTCTCAGGGGGCTGGACTAAAACAGGACGGGGTGCTGGCTTTTAAATGGACCCTGCTGGCAGCTCAGAAAGGTCATGTGGAAGCGCAATGGAATCTGGGGGTCTTCTACAGTCAGGGCAGGGGCGTACCCAAAAGTCTGGAAAAAGCCAAGCACTGGTACCATGAAGCCGCAGAGCAAAATCATGTAAACGCACAGGTACTCCTGGGGCTGCACCATTACCAGGCCCCGGGGTCCGAAAAAAACTTCGACCAGGCATTGCATTGGCTGACACAAGCCGCCATTCAAGGTGACCTCGAGATTCAACTGCTTTTAGCAAAACTCTATGCCGGTGAAAAGGAAATGCCGCCCG
>CAZRLV010000488.1:228-2615 GCA_964600955.1 uncultured bacterium | reverse complement strand
AAGTCTGACGAGCCCGAGATTAAGCTTGATGTATTCTCGGGTACGGTCAAGGTGACACGCATCAACTATGACAGGATGACTCTGGGTTGCAGTCTCACTTTTTTTATAGAAGAGGAACTCTGAAATGCCTAAGCATAAGATCCTGATTGTAGACGATGAGGTCAATACCCTCAAAAGCCTGCAAAGACTTTTTGCCTACGAAAATTATGAACTTCTTGTCACGAGTTCTCCCGAGTTCGTCCAGAATCACCTAAAAAATGACAAGATTTCAGTGATTCTCTGCGATCAGAGAATGCCATTAATGGACGGGACCCAACTCCTTAAAATCGCCCGTGAGATCTCTCCTAAAACCGTTCGTATCCTGCTAACCGGATATGTGGATGCTCAGGTGGCCATTGACGCCATCAATCTGGCTGCCGTACACCGTTATCTCACCAAACCCTGGGATGACAAAGAACTGCTCTCTATCGTGCGTGAGTCCTCGGACCATTACGCCTCGGCATGGGAGGAAGAAGATTCCGGCGGGGAAGTCAGTCTTCCGCAGAAATCCAAACGCAAACCCGAGGACGGACTCAAACTTGAAGAACTTGAACCCGGCATGGTGCTTTCGCGGGAAATGCGCACCGAAAGAAATCTGCTCTTGTTACCTGAAAACGCTGAACTAACCCACTTTCGTATTGAACGTCTAAAGGCCCTGCAAAGAAGGGACCCAATTCGAGGAAGAATCTTTGTTTATCGAAGACCGGGCTCGCCTGCCTCTTAAAGGAGTCATCATGATATCTCATAAAATCCTTCTTGTAGATGATGAGAAGCCCATTCTCTCTTCTCTTAAGCGTTTATTACTGAAAGAACCCTATGCTGTTCTCACAGCTTCCAGCGCTATGGAAGCTTTGGAATGCATAGAGTCCGAAGACTTCGCCATTCTTCTCACCGATCACCGCATGCCGCGCATGTCAGGCATGGAACTGCTAGAACGCGTCCGCTCTACCTATCCAGATACCGTAAGAATCATGCTCTCAGGACAAGCAGACTTAAACGAAGTCATGGAAGCCCTTGAACAGGGCAAACTCTCCCTCTTTATTAAGAAGCCATGGGACACCCCCAAACTTAAACACGCCTTACTTGAAGCAGTCTCTCAATATGAACACGGAAAACAATTGGTTTCTCTTTTGGACCTTCCGGACCTGGATGAGGCTATTGAGGAACATCAGCGAGCCTGGCTCGTCAATTGTCCGCTGGACCTCGACTCTCAGGCAGGACTGCTAACCCGCGTCATCGCCCAGAATCCGGTCCCTACGGTTTTTGTTGATTCTGAGCCGCAAATCATCTTTGTTAATCAGGCCGCCCGACTGCTTTTTAACTCTCTTTCTGAGCTTGATCAACCTGCGAATGCAAATTCACATCTGATTTCAGAGGTTATGGAGGGTTTAAACGCCTTTATGAAGTCAGAAGAACCTCGTAAAAGGCTTGATATTTTTTCGGGAACCGTAGAGTTTAATCGACTTTTTGCAAAAGAAAATCAGCCGTTGGTCTCGCTAACTTATTACCTCTCCAAACCTGCCGAATCTGAGACCTCCGAGGAAGAACTCTCAATTCAGTTCTGAGGAGCAACCATGGCAACCTATAAGATTCTTATTGTGGATGATGAAATCAATATTCTCAACACCTTGAAACGGCTCCTGAAAAACTCAGATTATGAAATCCTCATAACCACATCTCAGGGGGTCGCGCTTGATCATCTTAGTAATTCTTCTGTGGCCGTCATTATTTCAGACCAGCGAATGCCCCATATGCAGGGCACACATCTGCTTGAAAAAGCACGCAGTATTTCTCCCGAGACCGTGCGGATCATGCTCACCGGCTATGCGGATATGCAAAGTGCCATGGATGCTATTAACATCGCTGCCGTACATCGCTATCTAACCAAACCCTGGATCGACGCCGAACTTGTAACCATCATCCAAGAAGCTGTTCGAACCTATGCCACCTCTAGCAAAAGCAAGGGGCTGCTGGAACTCATGCTCAAAAAGCAGGGTGAAGCCGGCGAGGTGGAATTTGACGAGGGTCTGGGACGCTATCTGGCGGACAGTCGCAAAGACCTGGCCAAACTGACCCAGGACTCCATGAATCGCCCCCAGGAAATGCTGGAAATGTTTAAGAAAATGCTCCATTTTCATAGTGCCTCCTTATCCCAGCATTGTCAAAGAGTGGGGACTGTTTGTAGACAATTGGCTTCTCATCTAAGTCTTGATCCCCAAGACGGGCTTGATCTAGAACTCGCAGCCCAACTGCATGATCTGGGTAAGGTTGGAATTCCTGAAATTCTACTGGATAAATCTGAGTTTGAACTTTCAAGCAGCTGTTAAAGAAATAGAGTATTTAGCCAG
>CAZRLV010000488.1:0-218 GCA_964600955.1 uncultured bacterium | reverse complement strand
TGAACTTTCAGACTATGAAGATAGAATTCTGAAATCTCACCCACAGCGCGCCAATCAGCTTCTCAATAATGTTCCAGGCATGCAGGCTATCAGCAATCTTATTCTTTGCCACCATGAACATTTTGATGGGAGTGGGTATCCAAAAGGAATTCAAGGCAAAGACATTCCCCTGCTCTCGCGTATCCTCCTGGTTGCTGACCAATATGATCGGGCTCTCT
>CAZRLV010000487.1:0-2633 GCA_964600955.1 uncultured bacterium | reverse complement strand
GGCCTTTTTTCTCCAATGCCAGGGCCAGATACCTCAGCGTTGTGAGGTTATTGGGCTTTAAGGAGCGTACAATGGTTAGCCAGTGGTAAATAGCCTGATCCAGGTCACCTCGACGGGCGTGTACCAGCCCCAGATAGAACTTTACGACCGGGATTTGTTTGACTCGCACGATTTCTTCGAGCTGGAGAATCGACTTGTCATAATAGCGGGGATTCTGTGTGCCGCGACTGGCGTAGGCACGCGAGAGAACGTATTTTAATTTGAGGTTTGAAGGGTAGGCATTTAGACGTTTTTCCAGTTTTTGAATCGCCTGGTCGCTTACAGCACCCAGGGGGATGAGAGCCAGGAAAAAAACGAGAAAAAAAACGGTAGGATTCAACTGAGTTTCCGCTTTTTGGTTTGCCGGACTTGATCCGGTGTCTACGCCTTATCCAATCTCCATGAGAACCTGTCCCTTATAGACCACTTCGGCATTTTTCACCAAGACTTTTTTGAGAATTCCGTCTTGCGGGGTTTTAATCTGATTCATGACTTTCATGGCTTCGACAATACAGACGGTATCTCCACGGTTGACTTTGTCTCCTACAGACTTGAAGGGACTCAGTTCTGGGCTTGGAGAGATATAAAATGTACCGACCATAGGTGACACGATCTTAAAACGTGATGAGTCCTCCTCAGGTGCAGGTTTTTCGGCATTTTGGGTGGCAGGAGCTGGGTTTGCCAAGTTCTGTTGTGTTACGCCTGTTTCCCCTGGGTGAGTGGCGACGGGAGGTGGAGGAGGACCCCCGCGAGAAATTTTAATTCGATCTTCACCGTCAGAGACTGAAATTTCATCGATTTCGTATTCATCGGCCCAGCGCATTAAATCTCTGGCCTGTTCCACTAATTTCTTCACCATGACTCTCCAAACCAAAACCCTGGCTCTCGGCCACCATTCTCCCACTACCGCAAGGATTTCACAAGACTAACGTTGAAATCAAGAATCAGAGGAATCATAGGTAGCAAAGGAATCCAAGGAAGAAAGATTTTTACGACTGTTTGTGTGGATCCCCTGGTCAAGCCAGAGGATGACAAAAATAGAGAACTATAGAACTATCGGAACTATAGGTATCATCGGAATGGAGAAAAGGAAAAAATAGTCACCCCTTGTGCTTCCGCCTCCCCGCTCTTTTCTTATTCTATAGTTCTCTAGTTCCGATAGTCCTTTAGTTCCTTCCCCAATTCTCGTCATCCTCTGGCACAAAACACCGTCATTCTCCGGCCCCAATTCGTCATCCTCCGGCTTGACCGGGGGATCCACTCAAAAGGTCGAAAAAATTTGGTCACCCACGAATGATCGAAGAGAAGAGGAAGATGGATCCCCCGGTCAAGGCGAAGAATGACGTTATCTGTGGGCATTCATGCCCTTCTTTCTCCTTTCTCTTCCAATCTTACCTTAAAGCCTACCCCCCTCAAAGCCTTACAGCCTAACCCCTTTAGCCTCAAAACCTTCACCCTTACCGCCTAGAACCTAACCTTCTCCCCCGGATACCTTCTTCCAGGTTTCCACTTTGATACTGCTGTGATTTGAAAGGAAATGAATCCATGTTTTTCCAGGAAGAAGGAAAACCTCATTTCCTTTTTGGTCGTAATATTGTGTATATGCCTCGATGGAGGGCCTTTTCCAGGTTCCTTCAAAATACTTGCCCTTTACAAAGCTGTGGAGTTTTCCGCTCCCGATAACCTGGATTGTTTTTAAGCGCGAAGGTGATAGAACAATCTCATCCACCATTTGTACGATCAGATTCTCAGCTTGCAAAGTTGCTCCAGACTCTGCATCCTGATGCAAAACGCCATTGATACTCCTCAAATACTGACCAGTCTGCTGTGAAAATCGATAGGAAACCGTGTAGTTCTTCGAAAAAGGGATATGCAGGCTGAGGATGCGATTTTCCTCATAAGGATGACCTGTCTTCGTAATTTTAAGCCCCTTGAAGATGTTTCCGGCGATTATTCCACGAGTGTAGGCGATGTCTTTAAGCCGCTGTAAAGAGGTAAAGGTCTTGGGTTTTGTATCGGGTTTTAAAATATCCCAAAAGGCATCGTAACCGATTTTCTGATCCACCATTTCCATGCCCAGCTTTTTTGCGGTTCTAGTCCCTCCTGGAGAAGAGCCTTTGTGGATCATGAGAGGATCCAGGGGGAAAACCTCCTCCAGGAAGTAAGAGTCCAGACGGGTTACAGGTCCCAGCGGCGTAGCGGCCATGTCTACGAGCCCATAACAAGCAAGTAGGATTGTATTTCCATCCTCAATGGGAAACTCATAGACTCGTTCTGCCAGGTCCAAGCCTGACTGGGGGCGGTCGCTTTTAGTATTTGAGATTGCCACCGCAAAGGGCACACGCCAGACATCCCTAGATTTTAAAGAATCGACGGACTTGGGGGCAGGTTCTGGAGGACCGTTTTGGAGTGATACCCTGGGCAGGCTATACTCTAAAAAATCCTCGCCTGTTAGCATTTTTTCGCTAAGACTTGCAGCAATTTTCAGCTCGGGGTCCAGTTCTAACACGCGATCCAAAAGCTTGCCGGCCTCCTCTACACGCTCCTGCTCAAAGTAAATGCGGGCCATCCAAAACAGCCCCGGAAGAAATCCG
>CAZRLV010000486.1:0-2653 GCA_964600955.1 uncultured bacterium | reverse complement strand
CTTCAAAATAATGCCTGTGGTTCGGGGGGAGAGATCAGTTTTACGGTTTCTTCAGATCAAAGTCAGGCTTTCCCCAATCTTCAGGCTTTCCCCAACCCTTCTCAGCCGGGTCCCAATATTGACCCTGGGACTCGCGATCCACGCTTTGGGCAATTCGATGGCCCCTATCTGGTAGAAGTCAAGGCCCAGGATGATGCCGGAAACGAGTCTGAGGAGATTCGTAAAGAGTTTCTCCTCGATACAACCCAGCCCTTTACCGAGGGTACGTTTCCCGCAGATAATTCCAAGATAGCCAGTCCGTTGCGCCATATTTCAGCGGTTTTGGTGGACCCACATCCGCCGAGGGTTTTGACCTTTGATGAGACGGGACATGTGAATTTTGGATCTGGAATCTCCGTAGATCGTAGTTCCTTAAAAATCACTTTAAGAACCCCGTACCAGTCCCAGATTTTGAGCCGCTCCGACCTTTTTCGTCCGGACGGAATCCTGCGTTCCAAATTGACTTTTACGCATGTTCCCAATTCCATCGACCCCACTCGTCCGGGTTTTGATCCACGAGATGATGCCTTTCGAGTTTTATTGGAGTTTGTAAATTCCAGTACTAACGTGGCGGCTCTGCCCGAAGACGGGAGCGCGGATGGAATTTACGAAATAGAGGTGGTTCCCGTAGATAACGCGGGAAATTCCGTCGATCCGGCAGTCAACGGTGACGCTTCCAGCGGATGGTCCACGTTTCCACAAGCAGAGCGCAGAAACCGACCGGCAGAGGTCACTAAAATTTTCTTTTTCCTGCTCGATAGTATTGCTCCCTCGCTGGAAATTGACAGTGATCCCGGTCAGGCCCCCACAGAGATTCTAAAGGTGAATGGACGCAGTTTCACACTCACAGGCAAAACTCGCGATCTTTCGGCCCGCCAGGAGGCTGGAAAAGGGGGTTCTGGTATTGACCGGGTGGAATATGAGGTGGTCTATCAGACCATGGACGGGGAGTTGGTGCCTGAAGTGGCGGGATCTCAGACCACAAATCCAAAGAAAAATCCAATCTTACAGGGTCAGTTGGCTAGCTTATCGCCTATTTTAGATCCTTCTCACGATCCCCATACTAGTTCCACGCGTCCCATGGATCCAAGTAGTTACAATAATATTGACCTTGAGGAACGCTCCTGGACTATCAACGGGTTGCTCCCGCCCCAAAAAGAGGTCATCGGTGCAGGAGACAACACCACGGGTAAACAAGCCAATTACTTCCTTCGAATTTATTCCTATGATCTGGCCGGCAACCGCACTCGCGAAAGCCTTCAGCTCAATCTTCAATTTGGTCAGATTCCCGGCCCGGATTTACTAGCACCTGAGTTTAATGAGTATTTCACGCGTGGGGTGGTGCGATTTGAGTGGCGGCCTGTAACCAACGCCGCTGAATATATCCTGCATCTTTCTGAGCCCTCAGGAGTGGAGTCAACTCATTCTGTTTTGCCCAACGGGGTGAATAATCCCAGTTTTCAAAAAGTATTTTCAAAAGAGGGTGAGTATCAGTGGTATGTGACAGCCAGAGACTCCGTAGGTAACGATGGGGGAGCTTCCATTCCCCGCAAGTTCTTTATGGATCGCACAGTTCCTCAGATCGAACTCCTCACCTGGCTCGACCCCTCACCGGAATCCTCGGGCAGATTTACCATTGGGCAATTTCGATTGCAGATTCGATTCAGTGAAAAGCTGGACTCTGCTCCCGAGGTTAGTTTTAAGCCTTTTTTGGCTTCTCTTGCTAAACAGATCGTCGTCACGGATCATTTCAGCGGAGAGATCTGGGAGGGGGTTGCCACGGTTCCTGCTACCGCCACAGCCAGTTGGGATGGAATTGCGACCCTTGAGGTAGCCCAGGCCAGGGATTTGGCTGGAAACCTTATGACCGCCGATCAGAGTCACCATTTTGAAATTGACACCGGTCCGTCTTATGAAGTGAAGTTCTTTGAAAACCCGGTTTTTCAAACTGAAGTCGTTTTTGTCATCCGCTCTTCCGAGAAGCTTTCTCTTGCGCCGGTGCTCTTCTCGCCTCAAGGGGTTTCGGTGATCTCAAACAGTCTTGTGAAGATTGGGGATCAAAGTTATAGCGCCATTTTTAAACTGGGGGCTCCCGGGTCCCTGCAAGAGGGGCAGATTCAAATCACCGGGACGGATCTTCTCGGTAATTCCTCCACCCGTTCGGTTGTTTTTCCCTTGACTCAGGTAAGTCCTTCCGGGGGCGTGAATTTGAGCTCTTCACGTTTGAGCCTTAGTATTCCGGCCGGAGGCGCGATTCCCGGCAAGTCCGTGGCGATTTTCCCAAGAGACGAGATTGGTTCTACTTCTTCGGGCTCTCAAGCCTCCAAGTCCAGGGCAACAACCGGGCTCAAGCGTATTAAGGGGCTTGAGGTTTTGCATCCATCTGGTCTGGTTTTAAATCGCCCGGCCTCAGTCTCAGTAGAGTTGAGCTCAGCCTTAAAACCACATCAGGGAGTATTTCTGGAGTCAAGTAAAGGGTTGCGGTATCTAAAACCTCAAGAGCTCACAAGTCGTAAAGCTTTGCTGACAACAACTGGCCTGGGAAGCCTGGCCATTTACGAGGATCGGATTCCCCCGCTCATCGAACTACAAGACGGCGAAGACTCCCTCACCC
>CAZRLV010000485.1:0-2654 GCA_964600955.1 uncultured bacterium | reverse complement strand
GGCCGTGCCACCGAAGGCTACCCCAAGCTGGAGCTGATCAAGCCAGCTGAGATTCAATTTGAGATCGGCGGGCAGGCCATGCGCGAAATGCTGCGCCTCGGGGCCATTTGCTCCTCACAAACAGACGCCTCTATCCAGGGATTTCGAGGGGTTTGTCTGGATCTTGACCAGGATACGCTCAAGGTCGCATCCATGGACGGAAACCGGCTTTGCAAAGTCTCGCGTGAACTCACAGGCGTTCCAGGGCAACCGCATCGCTGGATGCTTTCCATGGAAGTCAGCTCGCATTTGGTTAAAACACTACCCGATGATCCCGTTGTTCTCAGACAGCAGGGAAATAAATTGATGCTGGAGTTTGGAAAAACCATTTTTCAGACGGTACTTTCAAACGCGGACTTCGTTGATTATGAGGACTATATTCCCCAGGAAATTGTGGGCCAGGAAGCTACGGCCATCACAGTGGACCGTGTACGCTTCTTGAATCAGCTCAAAGGATTGGTTCCTGTGGCTCGTGATAATGGACATCGAGTCGTCTTCAAATTTCATCCAAACAAGGTTGAAATTCGAGCCTTTTCTGAGCTTTTGGGAGAGGGGTATCGAGAGTTGGAAATTGAGAATGGTCCGGATGAGCTTGAAGTCGCGTTTAACTCACGTTTTATCATGGATTACCTCAACGCGATCCAAGATGAGTCCGTCTTTTGGTACTGTGAAGGGGATGGAATGCCGGCATATTTTTGGACAAAATCTGTGGCCCCGGCACCCGATCATGTCTGTGTTATTATGTCGCTGAGTATGCAGTAAACGAGGGATAATATGAAAGATCGGGTGGAGCGTCTCAGGGACGTTGATTTTCAGGTTCGTAGGGAAGCTGTTCGGGGATTAAAGGGCAATCATGATGATGAGTCTATCAGTCTGCTTGTGGAAGCCCTTGGGGATGAGAACCCCAATGTTTCAAGTGAGGCCATCAAAACCCTGAAAGCGGGTGGAGACCAGATCATTCCACATATGATCCAGGCGCTTAAACACGCCTCCTGGAATGTGCGGCGTAATGCGGCCCAGGTTTTAGCCGGCATAGGCAACAGCTTCTTAAATACGCTGCTTGATTTTGCCAAATCCAATGATGACGATATTCAGTTCTGGATTTGTGAGGTCATCTCTCAATTTGGGCCACGAGCCGTCAAAACCCTGGTGGAAATCCTAGAGTGTGAGGATATGCCTAAAAAGCTGTGCGCCTTGTCGGCCCTCGGGAAAACAGGGATCAAAGAAGCTGTTAAACCCTTGATCCAATGTTTGTCGGACGATAACTGGATTATTCGCAAAACCGCTGCGAGTTCCTTGATCACCCTGGGTCAGGAGGCCGTCCCAGAAACCGTCAAGCTCATCGACTGCAAGCAAGCCGATCTGGAATTCTGGGCCATTCAGATTCTGGGTGAAATCGGGGGAGAAAAAGCCCGTCAGAGTTTAATTCATAAAATCCTTAATGAAGCCACACCCGTGGACCAAAAACAGGCCCTAATTTCAGGTCTTAAGAATTTTGACCACGCCGACGTTGTGGCTCCGCTGATTCAAATGCTTGGGGATGAGGATTGGATCGTTCGCAAACAGGCAGGCGAAGCCCTCTGGGAGATTGGTGATGTGAGTGAGGAGCTTCTTGGAAGGGCTCTTTCCAGCAAAAATCATCATATCCGCTACTGGGCCGCCCGGGTCCTGGGGGATCTCCAAGCCTCACAATTTGCTCCCGCTCTGCTCAATGTTATGAAAAATGACAAAACCTGGAGTGTGCGGGCAGCGGCCGCCCCTGCCCTTGGAGGAAACGGTGACGATAAAATCACCCAAGACCTTGTAGACGCCCTGCGAGACTCATCCGAGTATGTGAAAAAAAACGCCATGATCTCCCTGCATAAGCTAGGAGAGATTCAAGAAGTGCGCAGCCGCTGTGATGATGAATGGGTTCAAGACTATACTAAATCTGTTTTTTCCGATCTTAAGTCCCGACGAACCCGTACCGTAAGCGCCAGATTGCGCTCCCTGATTACCGATGTACCTGATTTTCCCAGTCCCGGCATTATCTTCAAAGATATCAGCCCACTGCTGGCCTCCCCCATCGGAATCTCTGATACGGTGAAACTCTTTGAAGCCGGGATAAAAGGGCTCAATATCGATTATATTCTCGGGATTGAAGCCCGCGGCTTCATCCTTGGAGCTGCTCTGGCACAGTCCCTAAAACTTGGATTCATCCCAGTTCGCAAAAAGGGCAAGCTGCCCGGAGAAACCCTTGGGGTGAGTTATGACCTTGAGTATGGCAATGCCGAACTCGAAATCCAAAAAGGTCGCCTGGCTCAAAAAAGGGTCGTCATCCTCGATGATGTTCTGGCAACCGGCGGAACAGCCCAGGCCACGGCAGAACTGGTGGAACGAGATGGGGGGATTATCTCAACCCTGGTGTTTTTAATCGAACTCAACTTTCTAAAAGGCCGTGAAAAACTCAAAAACTACCGGGTCGAATCCTTGATTCATTATTGAACCCAACAATCAAAGGAATCCAAGGAAGTAAGATTTTTACGACCTTTTCTGTGGATCCTTCTCCCCTACCCCTTCCTCCCTTTCGTGTTTTTCGTGGTTAAATCTCTTTTCCTCAAAATTTGATGTTGGCC
>CAZRLV010000484.1:0-2660 GCA_964600955.1 uncultured bacterium | reverse complement strand
GGCCAAAAAAACGCAGAACATTTGGATCTTCGTCATAGGGGTTTTCCGTACCCAGGCCAAGATAAATCGGACGATATTCAAGATTCTCAGTCGCGGAAACATCCGTGGCCTTTACAGGAACGGCAAGCTCGATATTATTATTCCCCAATTTATCGATAATTTTACCTTTGTAAGTATCCAAACTAAGCTTAAAGGGAACTTTATCGCTCGTGGATGGACGCACATCTGACAGTATAAAAAATGGGTTATTCGGGTTATCCTCCACAAGGATAAAACTTAAGGAGGAAAAAAAATCACGGGGCACAACCGGCGCAGTGGCACTCTCATCAAAAAAGCCCAAAAGTCCCGTATTAATATCAACTTTCAACCGTCCTGAACGGTGTAAAAATAGATAGGAAAAGTCTACATTGCTGGCGTCGGGAACAACCTCAGAAGGAAAAGCATCCACCTCCATCTCCGTTGCGCTGAGAATCCTACGTATGCGCAAGGTTCCCAGATCACGCGGTGTCCCATCATCATAGGTGGGGCGAACTCCCAAAGCCGTTGCCTCTGAGATTGGGGAATTGGTTTCGCCTGCTAAAGCCAAATCAAGGTTTGGATCGAGAAGAATATGATCCCCCTCTTTAACCATACGACTGCCATTTTCAGCAGCTCCTGTTGCCCTCTCATCATCACTGATTCCAAAGGAACCTGAAGCGTCTTTGAGAATGCGCTGGGTTCGAGTGCTGGCACCCTGGTAAACAAATTCGTACTCGATCTCGTTAAGCTCCTCTGAGACTTCGATACTGCCCTGGGTTGAGTCCAAAAACACCACCCCCTGGGGCGTAATGGATTCGATTGTGAACCGCTTTCCTGTATTTGAACCTGAGAGAATCTCCACCTGATCTCCAGACTGAATCGCCGAGTCCTGCACTGAAAGAGACAAATCTGAAAAGAATTTTTGAAGCAAGATCTCGCCCTTTTTGCGTCTCACAGAGAAAAAGGCGTCTTTGGTGATCACAGTCCCATTGAGAATCGGGGGAGGCTGTACGGTAAAACTGCGCGGATCCACCTGAATTAATATGGTCAAGGTACTGGGCTCCGTTTTATCTACGGCATGTATAACCACTTGATCGCCCTCGGCCACATTCTCATCCAAAAGCGAAAATTCCACGGATTTGTCATTATGCTCAAAGAGCACGGAATTGAGAATGACCTCGCCTTCGGATTCAAAGACATCGATAAATTCATCTGTGGTGGTCAAAACAAATTTCGAATCTCTTAAAATCCGGTAGCGAAAGATAGGTGCCAAATCGCGCTCGTGCTCTAAGCGCAACTGATGGGCGCCCAGTACTTCTAAAATCGTCAAGCGGTTTCCGACAATTCCGGGATCGGCCGCCTCAACAATTTCAAGGTACATTCCAGGGGTGAGTCGCGGATTAATCTGCACATAATCTGGCGTGGTATCTTCAAAAACGTCACGGGTCCCAGCCTTGGGAAAAGCATTGCCACCGATGGTCAAAGTCAGAATACTGGTAACCACATGCAGATCATCCTCTGAACCCATCTCCAGAAAAAGTTCGGGGTGAATTTTGTAAGCAAAACTATCCTGTTTTAAAACTTGCTCCTCCAAAGAACGGCTGGAAAAAGGGTCAAAAGGGCGCTCGGGTGTAAAAAGTTCATTGATATAAAGACGGTTCATCCCGTCATTGACCAGATAAAGATCCAGGTCACCATCCTGATCATAGTCCACCCAATTTGCAAAACGTGAAGTAGAGACCCCGTCTTTTAAGATGACAAGATTGGGTCGAGCGGCCACCGTCATTTTTTCAAATTTTAAATTATGGGTTTTGGAGAGGCTTAATCCGACACTTCTACAGGGGTTGGTCAGATCACAGAGCAAGTTTTTATAAAGGGCATTGGGAGCGCCATCATTGACCACATAAAGATCTGGATCTCCATCCAGGTCATAATCACCCCAGGCCGCATGACGACTTTTGTTTCCCAGGAGATCGGAGTTCAGATCTCCCACGGGATCTGAAGCACTGACGGCAAATTCGTGAATTTCACGAAAATCAACGACAGCAAACACCGAACTGCCCAGGGTCAGGCAGATCAAGACCAAAAGTCTCAGCCGATCAATTACCATCTATGGACCACTCCCTTTGTCATTGGTGGAAATCCCTCAACTCCTTTGTATAAGAGCAACCAGAGAAGGTTTTGACCTTCATTCCAAAATAGTGTTCCCCCGCAGTTGCTCCAGCCTCACATCATACATAAGTCGTCCATTTTCTTCAATTTATGTATCCTATCGCAAGCCTTTAGGCATTGATCCAGGTCATGGAAGAATTGAAGTGCAACCCAAAAGGCGAAAGGCCGAAAGTTCAAAAGCCTATAAGCAACAGCAGAACTTTGATGGCGACGCTTAAAAGTGGACAAGGTCTTGAGGAGGATCTTGATTTCACTCCAGTCCATATCCTGACTCTGAGGCGATTGCGCCAGAAGGGAGAGTTCCTTTTTTTCGTGATGCTGAACCAGGAATTTTAAGATCCTTTCGATTTTCTCAAGGCTATAAAAAATATGCTCCTGAGGCCTAAAATAGGCTTGAATCAAGGGATGGCTTGCTCCTTCCGGGGGGGGGGGGGGGGGGGGGGGGGGGGGGGGGGGGGGGGGGGGGGGGG
>CAZRLV010000483.1:0-2677 GCA_964600955.1 uncultured bacterium | reverse complement strand
TCTCAGTTTGCCCTGCGAGCAACAAGCTACGGTGGCAGCCTTGGCGAAATTCAACCCGCAAACCTTGGACCGGTCATTAGTTTGGAAGCACTCCCACCCGTGACCAGCTCAATCGTGCCACTAAGAGTTCTCATCAGCGACCCAGAGTCTAACCCCGTAGGACTGAACTTCTCCTTCACTTCAGGTCTGACATCCTCGGTAACCACAGATGGACCAAGAATCTCCATCTCGTCGCAGTTCACAGGGGCTACCACCTTCGGATCAGGTGGTCAATTACTATCGTTTCCGGCGACTCCCTCCGGAACCCTGAGTGTGATCTATTGGCATAGCCTCCTTGAAGAAGGACTTGAGTCCCAGGATAATCAGGATAATATCCAGGTGTCTCTACAGGTTTTTGAGGCAGAGAATCCAATCATTCGTGGAAATCAGGTTCAGCCCATCTTTTTTGACCTGGATAATTTAGCTCCAAGGCTTAGTTTTGACGCTCCGCTGAAGGATAGACAAGACTCACAGGCCCTGGACTCTGCTGAGCAGTTGGGAGAACTCATCACAGTCACAGGTCAGGCCATAGACCGTTCGCAAATCGTTAGTATTCAGGCGCAAAATCTGAGCCTTAGCTCAGGTGCGAATCAGACTTTCACCGCTGAAGACATCGGAAACAGTTTTGGAAGCTGGAGAATTCGTGATATTCCAGTGGAACAGGGGGTTGAGAATATTTTGAGTTTTACGACCATTGATGAGTTTGGAAACCAAAATTCCAAAGCCGTGACGGCCTCCTTTCTTTCCCAGGACAATTTGGCCCCAGAAATTCAAATTACAAGCCTGCGTTTTGACTCCGATCGCAATATTCCATCCCTGATCTCCTTAGATTCCCAGAGCCCCGTCAGCGTAACGACCACAGCCTCACCCGGTTCTGTGGTTCTATCTGTGTCTTCAACAAGTCTAGCCCTGTCGCTGGACACGGTGACCACAAACCGAGTCATCGTAGAGGGTAGAGCGCGTGATATCAGCGGTATTTCAAATTTGAAGCTGGGTAGTATCTCTTTTACTCCAAGTACCACAGATAGTATTCACTATAGCTGGAATCGGGCCATCCCCCTGGTGGAGGGAACGAAAACCTTAAGCTTCTCAGCCCTGGATCAAAAAGGCAATGAATCTGGAGCCTCCAAACTCCAACTTTCCATCACCACGGTAGATTTTTCAGCACCGGCCATCGCCTTACTAACTCCCAGTTCTTCACGCGGCCCTCAAACAGTCGCCACCCGCTTTCAGGTTCTAAGTGGTACGGCAACAGATTTTTCCAGAATCACTAGCTTCCAACTTTGTAGCGCTCTAGAGTGCAAGGATGTGACCAGTTCAGATGGATTTTGGAACTGGTCTGTGTCTCTGAACCTTTCCGAAGCCAGGACCAATGTTATTACAGGTCAAATCAGCGATGAATTTGAGTTCCAGGACATTTTCACAGAGTCCAGTCCCTTCGTGAGCCTCGAACTCAATGATATCACCTCACCCAGTTTTATCCTGACCTCCGTCCTTGGAGGTCTGGTTCTAAGCCCACCCCTGATTGTTAATGAAAATTTTAGTGAGACTTTGCCTCGCGTCAATCCAGCCCCAAACTCCTTGGCTGTAAACCAGTGTCCTTCCGTTACCAGTTCCTGTACCATCACACTTCTGGGACAGATAGAAGATCATTCCGGATTCAGTTTTTCAGCAGACAACACGGGCAATTTTAGCGATTTTATCCTCAGGGTTTCTCATCGCGGCTCTGGCCCTAGAGTTTTTGACCCCTCTGAATCCGGTGAGGTAAGCGTCGATCTATTCGGACCTGTGGACGGTACTGATTTTAGCAATGAGACGAATACCTCCAGAATTACCACATCCAGTGCCTTTGCCAATTCCAGCGGTGTGCAAACAACGGTTCCTTTTCAAGTCGAATTCAATCTTAAAGATGACGGTCTCTGGCCAGTTGAACTGCGCCTTAGAGACGGCTCTCAAGATTTGTTTAATTTCAACGCCTATCTCAAACCCGAGCTTTTTAGACGAGAGCTGATTTATCTAAAAAAAGATCAGGGTTCGCCGATCATCTCAGAGCTATCTCTAGGAGGACAAAATCCAGCTTCCAGCGCAAAAATCACCGTGAGCGGGAGGGTGGATGACGAATTATCCCCCATTACCAGCGTTACGGTAAATGGTGTCAGCACCTCTATATTTAGTATCCTTCCGGTTTCAAGTGCCTGGAATTCATTTGTTTCCCTTGAAACAGGTGTTTCCGTAGGGTTCCAAGTCCAAATCACTCTCGCAGCGGGATCGAGTCAAGTAATTTCAATTACGGCGCAAGATAATTTTGGAAATCTTGGAGCCATAACGACCTCGATCACCGTTCTACCTCTTTTCACGCGTGAGATCCGTGGAAACTCGCAGTTTCCTGGGCTTTGGTGGGCCCAACCTTGAACAGATCCTCGTGGCTGACGCCGCACGAGTCCGCATTGAGTCGATGGCCACCAATGGCGTTGTTCTTACCACAGTCACAGGCAACCAGAAAGCCGGATTCTTCGACATTTTAGACCGCCTACAAAGTTTTGACTCCTTTGTTGATCGCCTGAACCAACCCCCTGAACCCGAGGCCCTGGTCGTGGATGGAGTTTTCCAAAACGGTACTCAGACAGGCAACCATGAA
>CAZRLV010000482.1:0-2683 GCA_964600955.1 uncultured bacterium | reverse complement strand
CCGTGAGCAGAACCCCTTCAGGCGGGTTATTGATCTGAGCCAGAGCGTCTGGCTCATGCACTCCATCCCAGTCATTTTCCGGGTTCCAACCTTGTAGGGGATAGAGCCCCAGATGCACTCGTTTTGGAAGTCTGCCCGACTGTTGGTAAGCTATAGTCCCCTCAGAATCAGCGATTAACCAGTTGGCCGACACGCTCACTTTTTTCAAGAGATCTTGGGCGTCCTGCGTGGATTTAGCGTCCCCGATGCGAGCCAGGGCTTCAAGGCTTTCACAGGTGCCTCCGCTTCCCGAATAAGCCCGACTCAAATAGAACCCATCGGGTAGATCATTTCCCAGGGGATTATGCTCCAGGATTCCGTGCAAATTTTCGTAAATTTTAAGATGTAAAGGATTTGTTTTTTTGCGCAGAATTGTCTCTTCGCGGATATTGAAATCCATGAACTGATTCTCACGCCGAAATTTTCCGCCCTGAACGTCTTCGATGAAGTAGTCAATCATGTCCATGAAACCATAAGTAAACCCGTAGGAGATGGATTTATTGCGGCCCATAATCATTCCCGGAACTCCGGGCATGGTCACTCCGATCTGGTAGTCCTCCTCTAGATGGGCAACCCACTCATACCAGACGGCCGGTAGACGGTTAATTTCCAGGTGAGGATCATTGCATTGCAGGGCGGTTCCCGTTTCACTTCTCTCGGGGGCCAGGACCCAATTATTGCTAGCCAAAATCTTGGGCAGAGCTGAAAGAAGCTTGATATGTTCGGGGATGACGGGTCTGTAGATATTGACCTGGCGTATAAGAGAAATTGTTTCCTCACTCAACCCTTCTAAAAAAGGACTGAAAAGGGAAGAGAGTTTTTCAAGGTCTACATGATCTCGAATACAGCGAATAATTAGTTTTTCAGCGTCTTGCTGAGTCTGAGCGAGACCCACATAGCCCATGAGTTTAACCGTTATGAGGCAGTCTTCAATTCGCCATTGTTCAGGATGGTAGCCTACAAGAGTGAATTCAAACGGACGGCTTTGGTTTTTCAGATAATGATTGACTCCATCACAATATGCCTGGAGCGGCTCTAAGGCCTCTCGCGATAGACTTTTAACCTCTGTTTTGGCCTGATGATAAAAGCCCATCTCTCGCATGAAAATATCGACTTCTTGCGTGCTCTCAGAATATTTCAAGCACTCACTGAGGCGGCCCTGGCCTGCAAGACGAACCAGCATCATTTGAGTCATGCGGTCTCTTGCGTGAGCGAAACCCAGTGCTGCGAAGAGGTCAGAACGGCTTCGAGCCTTTATTTCGACAACTCCGCCAGTTGTACGCCGTAGCTGGACCTTATGCCCGCTCAAATTTTCAGTCTTGTAATTTTCACTCATAAAATGGTCCAAAATAGGGGTCAGATTTCGACGTGATATCATAATCCAGGTGGCCCCCCCGCGTCATCCATGAAATCAAGAATCAGAGGAATCATCGGAATGGGGAAAGAGAAGAGGAAGATGGATCCCCCGATCAAGTCGGAGAATGACGATACCTACGGGGATTCATGCCCTTTGACGGCTTAACTAAGCACCATTGCGGTCAAGCCAGAGGATGACGGGTTTTGTGGTGGAAGATGACAGGGTTTGGGTGTCGGAGAATAGAAGCGGGGCGTAGGGTGCGAGCCATGCTTCGTCCAAAGGGTCTTAGGGGGCCACAATGACTGAAACTTTAAATATTTCTAGTTCTGGACCAGTGGCGCAGGTTGCTTTAAATCGGGGTCGAGCCAATCCAATCAACCACCAGATGATTCTTGAACTGACCTCGACCTTTCAAAACTTGCGCGAGAACCCGGAGGTTGGTGGGGTTCTCCTGTCTGGAAAACCGGGCTTTTTTTCGGCAGGTTTGGATGTGAAAGAGTTAATGACCCTCGATGAGGAGGGTCTGAGAACATTCTGGGTAGACTTCATCTCCTTACTGCGTCAGATGGTCGGGTTCCAAAAACCCTTGGTTGCCGCCATTACAGGTCATAGTCCTGCGGGTGGTTGTGTTCTTAGTCTTTGTTGTGATTACAGCGTGATGGCCACTGGTTCCTTTCGCATCGGACTGAATGAGTTGCAGGTGGGTATTGTTGTACCGGGCATTATTCGCCATCTTCTTGGGTTTAAAGTGGGGTCGTCCAAGGCCTGGACTCTGTTGATGGGAGCCCAAATGCTTTCGCCCGAAGAGGCCCTGGCTGTGGGGTTAGTCGACAAGGTCTGCGAAAGCTCGGAGGTGCTTGATCAATGCAACGTAAAGCTGAATCAATGGCTGAAATTTAGTCGGGGTGCATGGCAAAAAACCAAGGTCAATCTTAAAAAAGAACTTTTAGAGGTTTTGGATGCACCTATGGATTCCATCATTGAAGAAACCCTGAATCATTGGTGGAGCCCCGAGGCACGTGCTGATCTTGAAAAAATTAGAAAATCATTGGGGGGATAAAGAAGGAAGGAACTAGAAGAACTATCGGAACTAAAGGAATTATCGGAATGGGGGAAGAGAAGAGGAAGCAATGGGAGCAATGGGAACAATGGAATGGGGAATAAAATACCGTCATCCTCCGGCTTGACCGGGGGATCCACCCAAAAGGTCGTAAAGATTTTTTCTTCATTCTTTGGATTCCTCTGCTACCTTTGATTCCTCTGATTCTTGATTCTAAGATGGATCCC
>CAZRLV010000481.1:0-2690 GCA_964600955.1 uncultured bacterium | reverse complement strand
GTAGCAAGCGGTAATATCCTGAAGGGAGTAATTTTCATGCCAAAACCATAAACTACTAACGACAAAAAATCTATTATTTTTGCTAGTTTTGTATTATTCTTTGCCGCAAATCTCTCGAAATCCTCCCGGAATTACTCTCAGGAGAATTGTTCTGCGTTATGCTCTTTGCATAGATTAGTTACGCCAGATCCCTAAAAGTTACCCCTGCTTTGCAAGCATAAAGGTTTGATAAATGTCTGACAAGAATCCAAAGCGCCTCGCAGCCTGTTTCGATCAGATCGCTTCAAGATATCAGTTGATGAATTCTTTACTCAGTCTGACTCTGGACCGGATCTGGCGCAAGGCGCTGATTGATGAGTCCTCTTTAGCTGTAGGAGATCGGGCTTTGGATATTGCCTGCGGTACCGGGGATGTGCTTTTGCTTCTTGAAAAGGCTTATCCGCAGACCCAGGTTTTTGGACTCGATGTTTCGCATGGAATGCTTGGGCAAACAGCAAGTGAGCAGCCAGGATCGAAACTGGTATTAGCCAACGCCCTCAGTTCTCCATTTCCCTCTGAAAGTTTTGATCTGCTGACAATTGCCTTTGGGTTTAGAAATATGCCAGATTATGAGTCCTTCCTAGAGGAGGCTAATAGAATCCTAAAACCCGGAGGCCGACTTCTGATTCTAGAGTTGACCCAACCTGAAAACTCTTGGATGCGCCTTGCAAATACACTCTATTTGCACACGGCCCTGCCCTTTTGGTCTTTGTTTTTTGCCAGTGACCCAGAGGCTTATGCCTATCTAAGAAGTTCAATCAAGGGCTTTCCCACACAGGCTGAGGTGGTAAATCTACTCCAAGACACCGGATTCGTAAATCCCGGTTACCAGCTCCTGAACCTGGGAGTAGCCACGTTGTTTAAGGCTGGGAAGAGGGAGGAGGGGAGAAGGAACTAGAGAGCTATCGGAACTAAAGGAATCATCGGAATGGGGAAAGATAAGAAGAGGGTATTGCTAAAGCTGTCATCCTACGACTTGATCGGGGGATCCACTCAAAAGGTCGTAAAAAATTTTTTCTTCATTCTGGCTTCGCGTCTGTCTCCTGTCTTCTCATCCATTCCTTTAGTTCTCTAGTCCCGATAGTTCTATAGTTCCTTCCCCTCTCCTTCCAACTCATACTCTCCCGGCAATCCCTGTCTTAATGCCTTGATTTGTGCTTTTGTTCCTCTTAAGACTTTGAGGGTTTTGTTTTGCAGGCGTAGGACAATGGACTCGTGGCATTGAGCTTGCATCGTTCCAAAAACTCTTTTCACTGAATTGGGAAAGGCTTTGAGCAGTTCCTCAGGGCTTTGCATGGGTTTTTCTCCTGCCAGGTTGAAAGAGGTTACCGCCAGGGGACATTGAAATTTATCGATGATCGACAAGGGGGTGGAGTGATTGGGTATTCTCACTCCCACGAGTTTCGTGAGGGGGTGGCAATGCGAAAATTGGTCTGTATGACTTTTGGAAACAAGGGTCAGAGGGCCTGGCCACTGTAGGTTTAGCCAGGAGCTAAGTTCCTCTGGAATCCACTGAATCTCTTTCGCCTGTTCAAGGCTGTCAGTGAAAAGAACCAGAGGTTTGCTCTTCTCACGACCCTTGAGTTCAAAAATCCTTTTTACGGCCTGAATGCTGTCAGCTTTGCAGGCCATCCCCCAAATTGTGTCTGTGGCCAGGGCAAATATTTCAAAGTCTCCTGGAATCATAAACCCAGAGTAATAATCCTTTCGATTCCACGGAAGTCTTTCCTAACTCCCAGTGTTTTCAAACCTGCTTTTTGGGCGAGCTCTCCGATCTGGGGTGCTTGATCCTGTCCGCACTCCAAAATTGCGATTCCATCCTGGCTGAGGACAGAAGTCAGACTGCATAAAAGATCTTCTATATGATCCAGTCCCAGATCTCCTGAAAAGAGGGCAGATTGGGGTTCATAATCAAGAACATCGGCACTCATGGCCCCAGACAAGTTTCTGGGAAGATAGGGTGGGTTACATAAAACAATTTCAAATCCATGCGCGGGCCTAATCCCGTGCAGCAGATTCCCTTGGAGCAAGTTGAGTTTGCAGCCATGAGATCGGGCGTTTTGAGCGGCGGTTCTCAAGGCATGAAAACAGTTATCCAGACCTGTGACTTGGGTCTTTGGTCTTTCCAGCAACGCAGTAATTCCCAGGATTCCTGAGCCGATACAAAGATCAAGAAGGGTTACAGGGCGACCGGCTGGAATCCTATTTAAAAACTCCTCAATTAGAAATTCAGTTTCAGGCCGTGGAATCAAAACCGAGGGGTCAACCTTGAATTTTCTGCCATAAAAAGTCTCAAACCCCAGGACATAAGCCAGGGGCTCCTGGCGCGAGCGCCGCTCAACTAGGGTCTGAAAGAGTTCAGTTTGAGCCGAAGTTAATTGCAGACGGTCAAGCTCAAGAATCACCTGCGAAGGGTGAGAGAAGTTAAAAATATGAGCCAGAATAGCCGTGGTTTCACGCTCAGGAGAAGCAATGCAACCCCCAAGACCGTCCACACCCAACAAAAAAGCCTCACGAGCATTCATGAAATAAGAATACAGAAGACAGAAGTCAGAGGATGACGAGAATGGGGGAAGGAACTAAAGAACTATCGGAGCTATTGGTATCATCGGAATGGGGAGAGGAAAAAATAGTCGCCATCTTCTGCTTTC
>CAZRLV010000480.1:0-2702 GCA_964600955.1 uncultured bacterium | reverse complement strand
GCTTGCGGTTTAGCTTTCGATTTAAAACACCGAGTTCAAGCAGATACTCCTGATGCTTGGGGGCACGGTAAAGGTCTTCGTAGATGGCGCAGGCCTCGTCAAGCATGCCTTCACTTCGAAACAATCTCGCCTGCATCAAGCGCGCCTCTGAGTTTTCAGGTGCAGACTTTAAAACCTGCTCCAAAGCGGTCATCGCCTTTTCATTGTCACCGCGCTTGTAATGAATCTTGGCCAGCAACTCTCCCCCGTTTTGATGATAGGGTGTAATTTGAAGCAGGGTCGCGAAAATTGTCTCAGATTCACCCATATTCTGCTCTTGAAAATAAACATCTGCCAACTCATAAAGAGTCGTTGTATTCACCGGATCCTTGCTTAGAATTTCCCTCAGGGCAATCTTTGCCTTTTTCAAGTAGGACTGACCTTTGTAGATCATGGCCAGCTGAAAATGTAATCCGGGATGATCGGGGTTTTTTGACAGATATTTCTGAAAACATTCCGCTGCTTTTTCTTCGCGCTTCAAGGCCAGATAAGCCCGACCCACCTTCAGAAAATGATCTGTGGGTAGTGCAGAATTGATTCTTTCTAGTGAGTGATACGCCTGCAGTTCTTGTGAAAACATGCCGGCTTGACGACTCAGGTCAGCGAGAAGATCCCAGCGTCTTAAATCATCTTTGAACTCGCTCAGATAGTTCTTAAGATGAAAAATGGCATTTTGCAAATCTCCCTTGGACTGAAACCAGGAATATAACCGCTTGGAGATTCTTGAGTTATCTGATTTGAGAAAAAATAGTTTTTGATCTATGCGAGCTTGCGGGTCTCTGCTATTTAGCAGTCCATAAACATAGGAAGTTTTTTCCAGTGTCTCCACATTGTCGGGTTTGATTTTTATGGCGCGATTCAGACACTCCAGGCTCTCTGTATACGCTCCTCCCTCGTAGTGGATCGTTGCCAGATTGGAGTTTAACAGAAACTCATGTTCAGATGGTATTCGCCCTTCACCAATCAAGCCCAGTGCCTTGACATAATGCATGGCAGCTTCTTGAAAGTCTTTTTTTAGATAGGCCTGATTTCCAAGGAGGTAGGGGAAAATATAGTCTGCGGGCAATAACTCGCAGGCGCGCTCCAAAAGATTCGCCTTGAGGCTTGAGCGCAGCGATGGCTGAGACACCAGGGATTTAAGGGTTCCTGGGTGGGAACGGGCAATTGTTTTCAGGCATTCATAGAGTAGGTCCTGCTCATCCCCCTTAGAAAAAGCCAATACAAACCCCTGAAGAATGGCTATTTTGCTATCTTCACCCGGCTCATCCAAAATATTTTCCATGCAGACGTTATAGACCTCTGTGAGCCCATCAAAAAACTGTCCGCTATAAAGTTGCTTACAAAGCTCATAGCAAAGGTCAAAGGAAAACTCATGCGAACAGAGATCCAAGAAGTAGGGTAGGGCTTTGTCGGGACTCACGGTCTTAAGATAGGTATCTGTGAGTTCCCATAGCACGCTGGGCACATCCTCGCGAAACTCGAGAGAACATTTGAACATCTCCACTGCCGACTGGAACTTCTGCAGGGTTTTCATGCAAACCCCTTGATAATAATAGAGTTTTACAAAAGATT
This sequence comes from uncultured bacterium, assembly GCA_964600955.1. Taxonomy (GTDB): domain Bacteria; phylum Muiribacteriota; class UBA6191; order UBA6191; family UBA6191; genus CAZRLV01. The sequence continues at coordinate 1,091 of CAZRLV010000480.1, read as the reverse complement.
CCGCTTCGTCTTTCAAACTTGCAAAAGCGGCGGCCGCCCCTTTGAAGTCCTCAAGGCGCATGAGGCAGAGCGCGCCTTGATAAACGGACTGCGAATAATAAGGGCTCCCCGATTCAATGGATTCAAATAAAACATGAGCTTCTTCAAACTCGCCCTCATACCATTTGGCACGAGCCATGAGGAAGCGAATCGCAGGGTCCTCCATAAGTTCTGAGCGTGAATGATTCACGAGATGAATGAAATTTTCACATTGGTTTTCTCTTTGATAAATCTGAAACAAATACTCCAAGGGTTCGCGGGTACTTTTTCCAGCCTGAAAAATCTTGATGAAATAGCGCCGGGCCGCTTCCAGGTCACCCAGGTCAAAATGAATCTCTCCCAGAAGGGCATTACACTGCATGGGTTTTGGATCCTCATGAACCAGGGCGGTTTCAAAATGTGAAATGGCCTCTTGAGGCTCATTTTCGTGCACACTGATCATTCCAAGAAAAAAATCAGAGCGCAAAAAAGCGGTTTGGTGCTTCTTTAGTATTTCGAGCCAACGCCTTGCTGCAACGAGATTGCCTTCTTGATAAACACGCATGCCCAGTTTGTAATAAAAAAGCGGGAAATGCTTTAGAACCTCTTCATTTTGAATGACAAGGGTCTCCGATAGATGCCCCATGATATGGTAAAAAGAGTCTCTGCGAGCGATCAAACGATCCATGCGTCCACGCAATTTTTCGCGGCGCTTTTCGTCTTTGGCCAGTTTCAGGTAAAGATGAAAAGCCTCGGCATAATTCAGGCTTTTCTCAGCCGCATCAGAGTATTCTGCCAGCAAAGATTCGGGTAAATGATCACGAATCTTATGGAAATGATTATAGGCTGAAGCAAATCGCCCTGCTTTGTAATAATGAACGGCCAATACCCGGTGAATTTCCTGGTTCTCAGGCTCCATCTCCAACACGGCCTCCAGCAATGAAAAGGCTTTCTCATCTTGAACCGATTGGTAATACCCCGCCAACTTGAGCAAGCCTTGAGGATCATCGCCCAAAGCCGACTCTGCCTGAGCCAGATATTGAAGTAGCTCCCGAGTAGAAGAACCCTGAGAA
>CAZRLV010000479.1:0-2721 GCA_964600955.1 uncultured bacterium | reverse complement strand
GGCTCTAAAATTTTTTCGGCTCTTGATAAAGTGGCCTTACTCTTGAGGTAAAAGAAAAAATAGGCGCTTTTCAGTTTTTCCACCAGAGCTGAGCCGGGGACCAGTTTTCCAGTTTTAAGGCTGATAAATTTTCTCTTTTCAAGAAGTTTGCCGATTCTTAGTCCCATGCGTTTGGCATGCAGTTCCAGGGGGCTGATTTTTGTGATTTTAACCCCATATTGGCGTAGTTGGGAAAATGTGCCCTCGATTCTGGATTCAAGAATCTTGAGCATCACGGACTCACTGGCGTAGACACGTCGATGCCTTTGGATGAGCCTGCGGGCCGCCTTCAGTATCTCTTTGGAGTTTTTGAATAAGGTTGACCCCTGCTCCATTTTCTCTTTTTTCAGAAACTGGGACTGCTCAAGATAGATTGCACGCATCTGATCTCTATGCTGGCGCAGCTCAGACCAAAACTGAGTGAGATCTTGATAGATCTGACCCCTTGGGCTTGTTTCAGCAAACCTTGGACCACCCAGGACGATCCCCAGGAATAAAACGAATGCCAGTCGCATTTTGGCAGTCTACCCTATTTTTTGGAGAGCAAGGAAGATTCGGGTGTAATAATTCCGCCGGAAATGATGACCTTACTGGCATCCTCCAGACTCATGTCCAGGAGCATGATTTCATCCTGAGGTACAAACATGAGCACTCCCGAAGTTGGGTTGGGCGTTGTGGGTACAAAAACAGAAACCAGATCGCGGCCAGCCTTCTCGCTCAACTCCTGCGCCGCCTTAGCAGATAGAAATCCAATAATCCATAGTCCCTTACGAGGGAATTCAAGTAGAACCGGATGGCGAAAAACAGAGCTATCTTGAGAAAGTACCATTTCAAAAATCTGTTTGATAAGGGTGAAAACCCGGTTAATAAAAGGGATCCTAGTGAAAATGGCCTCATAGAGTTCGTAAAGCTTATTCCCAAAATAATTGGAGGTAAACAGCCCTACTCCAAAGATAAGCAGGGCAGTGCCGATCAAACCCAGGCCACGCGGTACCAGGATATCTGGCCTGAAAGAATTGACGGCCATAGCTCCAAGCCCATCGATCAGATCTGCCAACCAATAGAAGGCGAACACGGTAAAAGCAGTTGGGAACGTCACTAAAACGCCCGTAAAAAAGATGCGGCGGAGGGGGTGGCGCGGGTTCTTTTTAGATTGCGGCATAATTACAAGGATGGGGAACAGTACCCGCTAGAGGATTCGAACCTCTGACCCACTGCTTAGAAGGCAGTTGCTCTATCCAGCTGAGCTAAGCAGGCCTGTTGCGGACAAGGTAACGGGAGATTCAGACTCTTGTCAAGAGGAGGGATGATTCAAGTTTATGAAGTTTTCTACTTAAGATTGAAACTTTTGCGTAACACATCCCGTATAGGACTGTGAAACCCGTGTGTTAATTCAGGAGTTACCCATGTTTCATAAACTCGTGGCCTATAGTCTGATTTTAGTTCTTTCCCTACCCCAATCCTTCGCGACGGTTGCTAGCGCTGAGAGTAATCCGCAAGATATGGAGAAGAAGCTTGAAGAAGCCAATTCTCTTGAGATCCAGAAAGAGAGGCTTTCTTCGGACGACCCCGAGACAGCCTTGATTTCCGCAGATGGAATCGAGTTTGAACTCAAGGATGTCTCGCAGGAACCTGAAACCCCTCCTGAGGAGCCCCAGGAGCCAGAAACTCCGCCTTCGGACGACCCCGAAGATCCAGAGACCACGCCCCCTACGGAGCCTCCTGCCGAGGACCCTTCTGATGAAGTTGTGAATCCAGCCCCTCCTGCTAATGCTCAATTGGGTATTGTTTATGCCTGCCTTTTGGAAAACTTACAGCAGTCAGTATCCGAACTCTATGAATACGCCAGGCCTTCCGTTGTTGAGTACAACGGATCTCAGCTTTCATCTAAAAAGAGACCCGCTCTAAAATTTAGCGTTATTGTGGATGGTGACGGGGTTAAGAATGTTCGCTTTCGTCCTTTTGGGCGCTGCTACCAAAATGCAGGGACCCTGCCAGCCGCTGATTATCGCAGCCTAATTTTTGATTTGCGCGATGTGGTTGAAAGTCCAGCAGTGGATCCCATTCTTTCTGAGCTAGCCGAGATTCAGGAGCTGCGCAAGGAGGGTGGAGCAACCGACCAATATGTTCAAAAAAATGCGGCACGGGCTATTCACTTCAAGCCCAAGAAGGCTCCCGCCTCACGAGATGCAGGAGTTCAACATGTTCTCAAAGAGTTGGCTGGACGCTCCAGCCTCGACGCTGTTGGTACCGATTTGAGCGGGATTGTGGACCCGGATTTCTCTAAACTTGAGAAATTTTCACTGAAAAAAGCCGGTTATTGGATTCTGTCTCTGAGAATTCTGCTTGATGCTAGTTTTGATACCCGTGAAGAAATGGAAGTGGACGCCGTGCGCGACCAGACGGCACGTGAGGTAGTTAGCGTTGACGATGCTCGTGACCGGGCTGAAGATGCCCAGAAATCAGCTGACCGCAAGGAACTCTGGGGTAATATCGCCAAAGTCGGTTTGGCCGTGGGTGGAGGAATTTTGGCCTGGAAGCTCATTGACAGCCTCAATGATGATGACGACGATGACGAAGATGATCGATTCGACGGTCCCTATATGCCCCCCATGCCACCCCCATGGATGATGCAGCCCCCTTACGGTGCACCTATGTATTCACCGGGCGGCGGCTATCCTC
>CAZRLV010000478.1:0-2721 GCA_964600955.1 uncultured bacterium | reverse complement strand
CCATAGGGTTTAGGCTAATCGGACAAAAAGTACCCGCGCTTGCCGAAAGGACACACAAAACACAAAATATCCAACATATTGATTTTCTGGAATCCACACTAAAACTACATAGGCAATGCTTTGACATTGTTTTTACAAATCCCCCTTGGGGTAAAAAGATAAACAGGGAGCAAAAGGAGTTATTTGCTTACACTGTGGGGACTGGTAAAAGCATTGATACTAGCTCCTTATTCTTCTTTGCGTGCCTAGCAAGATTGGTGAAAGGCGGTTATTTGGGTTTTTTATTACAAGATGCGTTTTTCAATGTTGCATCTTATGAACAGGCACGAAGAAAGGCATTAGAGCTTGAAATTATTTCAATAATTGATTTTGGCAAACCGTTTAAAGGGCTTCTAACGAAAGCGAAGGGGATCGTGATTAAAAATGGACAGATGGGACAAGGAGGTACTGTCGAATGCTCTAATGTCACCGCACATCACGATAGATTTCAAAGTTCATTTTTGCTGAACCCCAAGTCCATATTAAATGCTAACTGTTCGCAAGAAGAATCGGAAACCATCACCCATCTTTATGCTTTGCCTCATGTAACGCTAAGTGGGAAAGCCAAGTGGGGACTTGGAATAGTCACAGGTAATAACAAAAAATTCATTCGGAACACCCCATTGGATGGGTATGTGGCTGCGTACAAGGGTTCTGATATAAAAAATAATGGTATCAACGATCCAAGTTCTTATATTCCCGACAATTTGTCGCTCTATCAACAGGTAGCTCCGATAGAGTTATATCAAGCGGACGAGAAGTTGATATATAAGTTTATTTCGTCGCAATTAGTATTCTTTCACGACGAAAAACAAAGATATGTTTTGAATAGCGCAAATATGCTTATCCCAGAAAACGGATTCCCTATAAATCAAGTTCAATTAAGACAGCTTCTTAACAGTAAGTTAATGAACTGGTTATTTAGAGCAGTTTTTGATACTCACAAGATACTTCGATCAGACATTGAAGCACTGCCAGTTCATTTTGAGTATTTCGATGAAAACCCAATTTTTGAAGAACATACATTTAATAATTATCTTAAAGTAGAGGAGCTAGAAGGTGGAACTTTCAGAATTAAAAAATAGAATCTGTGAGTCTTTCTCATCTTTGGAGTATCAGACTTTGCTGAGGCCCTAGGATATCCGGGCTGGTTGGGACTACTTAATAAGAGTGCATTATCCAGATCAAAAGTAAATTAGGGGACTAAAAAGGGCAAAGGGGACAGGCCAGGAAAGTTTTACCTTTAAGTCTTCTTCCCAGACCATCTGAATGGATGACGCGGTTGGATGGCATGACCCAGTGAAGTTTCCTCATTCTATGGTTTCCTGTTCTCATGATCCTGTAAACGCCACCACTGCAAATGGCCCCAGTCGGCCAAAACGATTGAGGGTTTATACAAATTACTTGAGTTTCGAGGATAGCCCTGCATCAAATGTCTGTTTTTGGTTGCGGTGCTAAAAAAGGTATAATGAATTTGCTTTGTTGGAGGGGCTTTTTATGGAGCTTACGGGTTCTGAGTTGGGGCGCTATAGTCGGCATTTGAATCTTCCTGAGGTTGGGGAAGAGGGGCAGTTGCGTCTTAAAGGGGCTTCGGTCCTGGTGATTGGCACTGGAGGATTGGGGTCTCCGGCGCTTTTGTATCTGGCGGCGGCCGGCGTGGGTCGTATTGGGTTTATAGATTTTGATCAGGTGGAAGAAAGCAATCTTCAGCGCCAGGTCCTTTTTGGGACTGCGGATCTGGGTCTACCTAAGGTGGAATCGGCTGCAAAACGCCTCAAGGATCTGAACTCTCATATCACTCTGGAGCCGATTTCGGCGCAGTTGAATGGCGAGAATGCCCTGGAGATCCTTGAACCCTTTGAGATTATTCTGGATGGAAGCGATAATTTTTCAACGCGCTATCTCATCAACGATGCCTGTGTTCTTTTGAATAAACCCTGTATTTCAGCCGCGATATATCGTTTTGAGGGGCAGCTTTCCGTGTTTAATTATCAGGGTGGACCTTGCTATCGATGCTTATATCCTGAGCCTCCCCCCGCAGGAATGGTTCCCAATTGCGCACAAGGAGGGGTTCTGGGTGTTCTGCCCGGAGTGCTAGGGGTTTTGCAGGCGGCTGAGACCGTAAAAATGATCCTTGAGACGGGAAGATTGGCTAGCGGAATCCTTCTACTATACAATGCTTTAACCCTTAAGTTCAGGGAAATGAAAATACGAAAAAAGGAAGCGTGTTCCATGTGTGGAAAGAACCCTACGATACATCAACTCAGTGAGATCAATCAGAGCTGCTCCTCCATATCGGGGGAGGTTGCAGAAGTGACTGTGCAGACTTTAAAAGCCTATAGAGATGAGGAACGGGATTTTGTTTTGTTGGATGTGCGCGAACCCCATGAACTCCGCATTGCAAAGCTTGATCCGCATGTATTGATTCCTCTGGGGCAGCTTGAATCGAGGTTAGGTGAATTGAACCCAGACCAGGAAATCATCGTTATCTGCCGCTCTGGAAAGCGTAGCTACAGTGCCTGCGATTTGATGATGAGCCAGGGGTTCACAAATGTGAAAAACCTCACGGGCGGGATTTTGGCCTGGGGTAACGAGATTGATTCATCTCTTGAGCAATATTAAGAATTGGGGAAGCCGAGGGAGCAGAAGAGATTTAACCACGAAAAACACGAAAGGTTGAAG
>CAZRLV010000477.1:0-2731 GCA_964600955.1 uncultured bacterium | reverse complement strand
GGCTACCCCATTGAAAAAGCGGCTCGAATTGCCTTGAAAGAATCTCTGGAGTTTCTCAAGCAAAGCCCTCTCATGGAAGAAATTGTGCATGTTTGTTTTGGGCGGGATGCTTTTTTGGTTTTTCAAACCGCTTTCCAGGAACTAACGGTTCATTCCAGTTCAGTTGCTATTTTTAGTAAATCTCAACTGGACGAGGTTTATTCAGAATTATTAGAGCTCGATGAATTTGATCATATTGATTTTTCAGACATTGATCTGAGTAAAATCGATGCTATTTTGAGCGCGGCGCCGGTCAATACCTACCTCCCCACCCCAGACCCGAACTACAAAAAAAATCTACCTCCAATCAACCCCAAGGGTGAAATGGAGTATCAGATCGGTGAACAAACTCTCGTGGTACCCGCTTCTTATGTATCGCTAGTGGAGTTTTCTTTCCGCCGGTTTGGGGGCCAGCCCGGATTGGTCGCTCTACCGGATTCTAATATTTTCGCACTGCTATGGAATTATATTCAACAAGTCGTCAACTGGGCATTTGCTCTGGAAAGAACACTCTACGGCCAGATCTATGAGATTTTAAAAACCGTAGATTTATTTCATGAACAAATGCGAACTGATTTGACTGCACTGGAAAAGAACTTTGGCGAGGACTCACTCTATAAATCTCTGGAAATCCTTCCTGATCTTTTTGTTTTTCTTTGCAGATTATTGGCAGCCGAAGGAGTGTCGAGGGAATTCAAAATGGAATTGAGCCTGGCCCTAATCTATCTGGTCTCACCCATTGACTTTATTCCAGAAGGTATCATTACTCACCCCGTGGCTTTTGCTGACGATATGGCAATCATTTTGCATGTCATCCAACGCGGGAGACAAAGGAAGCACTTGAATCAAAAAATGGTACAGCGACTCTGGCCTGGAGATCCGGTGCAAATTGAAGAGCTCGATTCACGTCTTACTGAAATGGAAACCCTTTTGGGCTCAGACTTGATTGACGCAATTTGGGATTATTTGGATAAATTTGAGGAGAGGCTGTGAGGCTGAAGGGAGTCCACAATGACGGAAAAACTTAAACATCGTTCTGACTTCTGGATTCTGTCTTTGGAAGACTTCTTCAAAGTATTTCTTCTTGGGGTTTTCAGCTTGAGTCCTGGCTTTACTCATGGCCCAGGGTCTGATTCTATTGCCGATATTGTGGAAAAGGCCGGGGGTTCTGTTGTCAATATTGTCTCACGTGTCAATGTAGAGCAATACTCTTATCAAAGACGGCCTCTCGGTGGGCTTTTTGAGTTCTTTTTTCGTGTCCCTAACAACGTGATCCCGCGCAAGCAGGGCGAGGGTAGTGGCTTTATTTATGATCGCTCGGGGTTGATCCTAACCAATTACCATGTCATCCAGGAGAGTGACAGTATTGAAGTAACACTACATGATGGACGCAAATTTGCGGCGAGTGTTCAAGGTACGGACCCCAGCAAGGATATGGCTACTCTAAAGATTGAGGACCCCTCCTTTTCCGGGAAACTTGATGATTCACTGGTGGCAAAACTTGGAGATTCAGCGGGTCTTCGCGTTGGTGAGTGGGTCATCGCCATTGGCTCGCCATTTAGCCTGGATCGCACTGTGACGGTTGGGATTGTCTCCGCCAAGGGCCGTTCTCTGGAACTGGGGCCTACCAAGTTCTACAAAAACCTAATTCAGACCGATGCCTCCATCAATCCCGGCAATAGCGGGGGCCCTCTTCTGGACATGCGGGGCAAGGTAATTGGCATCAACACGGCAATTAACCCCATGGGCCAGGGGCTGGGGTTTGCAATTCCCATCAATCTTGCCAAGAGAATCATTGAGGATATCTCTCGTTACGGACGCGTCCAGGAGTCCTGGCTAGGGGTTTATATCGAGGATTTGAACAATAAAAAGGCTCGCGAACTGGGCTTGAAAAACCCTCAAGGAGTTTATATTCGAGATGTTGTGCCTGAGAGTCCTGCGGCAAAAGGTGGAATTCAAGGGGGAGATGTCATCGTCAAGGTCAACGGGGTGAGGGTTGAAAATAAGGAAACCCTGGTAGAAAAAATCCAAGAGGTCCCTGTGGGCCAAACCGCCCGCATCTCTGTGATGCGTAAGGGTCGCCTTTTGACCCAGGCGGTTGTGGTTGGGGAACATGGCAAAAACCTCTCGGGCCAAAAGCTGCTCGCCTCAACTTCGCTTCACGAATTGGGGCTTGGGGTTCGTAGGTTATCTCGCAGGGACCGTGTACGCCATCAACTGGACCTACATATGAAGGGAGTGCTGGTGGCAAGCGTAGATCCTCGAGGTCCGGCTGCCAAAGCGGGACTGGCCATGAATGATGTTATTATCCAGGTCAATCGTAGCCGAGTGGGTAGTCCTGGTGATTTAGAGACTTATCTCAAGCGCCTCACCAGTGATGAGGGGTTGATTTTTGTGGTCATACGAGATGGTTTCTTAAATTATATTGAGTTGTCTCCCTGAACCGGCAATAGCCCGTGAGCATCGACCGCATTCGTTTAAGGAAGTTAATTTCAGCTGCATTATTTGCAGCTTTAATTGTCATTGGCGCCAGAATTCAACTTCCATTCATCGCAGGCATTCCCTTGACCCTGCAAACTCCCATGATTCAATTGGCCGTGTTAATCCTGCCGTTTCCATTTGGTTTATATTCAGTGGGCCTATATTTACTGCTGGGAGCCGCCGGGTTTCCTGCGTTTACCTTTGGGGGGGG
>CAZRLV010000476.1:0-2743 GCA_964600955.1 uncultured bacterium | reverse complement strand
GCCAGTCCCTAACCCTTGAGGGCAATCGTGTTTTTGGGTTCAATGGTCTGGGGACTCCGGTTAAAACCAGTGCGAGTTTAACCTCTGCGGCAGTATTTATGGTCCGGGGTTTTGGGGTTGGCGAGAAATCTCCTGCAGCACTCTTGCATGTTCATGATGCACAAGATTCCCGCCAGGGGTTTATTCGTGCCACTAACTTTAACGCCATACCGGGTGAATTCTGGCCCGATTTTGATGTGTCCCCGCCTTATCTCGTTCGTAATATTCTTTGGGTAGGTTGGGATCAGCGGCAAAAGGCCTGGAAGTATTATCGTGAATATGATCGCGACCAGGGATTGACTGACCCTGGTAACCCCACTCACTGGGCGGTTAATGGTCGTTCCATAGGATATTTTAGCGGAGACTTAAATACTTTGCCTGCGGGAACTCATATTAACAATCGCTATGTCCCTTTTATGCCAGCCTTTAGAAGTTCACAAGACGATATCCAAGTCCGAGTTGGTGATTTCTGGGTGGATAAATACCCTTCCAGAATTATTGATGTGGGCGCCACCTATCAGTCCAGTATCTTTAAAGACGACACTCGCGGTCTGCAAACCAGTGCAAACGAAAATGTTCCGCCCTCTTGGATGGCATTTTCACAACGGGCTCGTGCTTCTACAGGCATGACCTGGTTTGTGGCGGTCCAGGCAGCGGTAAACGCCGGGAAACATCTGTTGACGAATTCCCAGTGGCAGGGGGCTGCCTTTGGAACTCAGCGATCCGCTGGGAATCAAAAAATAAACGGCTCGGATTGGACTACGGTCTCTGCCCGTGATATCTCACGTTTTGGAGTGGTCGGCATGGCTGGAAATACCTGGGAATGGGTGGCGCATTGGGGGCAGTTTGGAGCCGATATGATGATTAGCCGTGGTGAGGGCATCAATGCCTGGGGTCCCAATTACGGCTCGGATCACAGCTTTAATATCAATGGTAAAACCTATACCAATGATCGTTCAGCATGGATCACAGGCTTGCCGGGTGCGGTGCATCGAGGCGGTTACTGGGCCCAGGGAGATAGCGCTGGGATCTTCGCTCTGGCCGCAGACGCAGCCCCTTCGCGTTGGGAAACCACAATCGGCTTTCGCGCCGGACGATGAAAGCAGCCCGTGAAGAAAATTGAGCTTCTGGCTCCCGCCGGAGATATGGACAAACTGCGCGTGGCTCTGCTTTATGGGGCAGATGCGGTTTATCTGAGTGATCGCTTTTTTGGACTGCGTGGCAGAGCCGGAAATTTTCGTTTCAGGGAAATGCGCGAAGCTGTGACCTACGCGCATTCACTGGGTAAAAAGGTTTATGTCGCGGTGAATCTGTTTGCCTACAACCGCGATTTTAGAAGACTTGCAGACTATCTAAAGATTCTCCAGAATGAAATCAAGGCGGATGCTGCCATCGTGGCAGATCCTGGGGTTGTTGATCTCGCCCGTGAAATTGTGCCAGATCTTGAACTGCATCTATCCACCCAGGCCAATACCCTGAATCTAAGGGCCTGTAAATTCTGGAAAAAGCAGGGGATCTCCCGGATTATTCTGGCTCGTGAGCTAAGTTTTAAGGATATTTCCAGCCTGGCGGAATCCGATGTGATTGATCTTGAGATTTTCGTACATGGGAGTATCTGTATCGCTTACTCGGGGCGCTGTTTCATCTCGAATTACCTCAGTTCTTATCGAGACGCGAACCGGGGGCTTTGCACCAACTCCTGTCGCTGGAATTATCAGGTCAGTGAGAGAGAGTTCGCCGTGGAGGAGGAGTCACGTCCAGGCGAGTATATGAGAGTAGAAGAAGATGAGAGGGGAACCTACCTCTTCAACTCCAAGGATCTATCACTTCTTCCTAGGCTAGATGAGATTTTAAGTTCAGACCTAGTGTCTATAAAGATTGAGGGGCGAACCAAATCGATTTCTTATCTATCCACGGTAACCGCAATTTACCGCCAGGCTATCGATGCCTGGTATCGTTCGCCAAAGGAGTATCAGGATCTGATTCCAAGCTTGCAGGACGAACTGGCTCAACTCGGAAATAGAGGTTATACGGAAGGACTTTTTAAGGGACATCAGAGAGACCAATACAATTTAGATGACGAGAGAGGAGATCAGGTCTTTAGTTTCGGGGGTCTGGTACGTGAAAACTCAGAGCATAGCGACCAAGCCCTTAAGCGAGTCTCCATTAAATCAAAGCTGATCCCGGGGGATTTAGTTCAGATTTTCAATCCCAACCTCAATCATAAAGAACTGGAAATCAAAAGAATTCTGACCCTCGATGGGCAGGAACAGGAAAGAGCCCTCCCCGGGGAAGAAGTCTACCTCGACGGCCTGGAAAATGTTGCAGCCTATTCGGTCCTAAGAGTCCCAGCGAAGAGGGGCTGAACTAACGAACTACAGAACTATCGGAATCATCGGAAGGGGGAGTAAAATTCCGTCATCCTACGGCTTGACCGGGGGATCCACTCAGATGGTCGCAAAAATTCTTCATTCTGAATTCTGGCTTCTGACTCCTGAATTCTTGAATTTTAAGATGGATCCCCCGATCAAGTCGGAGAATGACAGGAGCATGACCTGCTATGGGCATTCATGCCCTATGATGGCTTAACCGAAGCTTTTAAGAGATTTTGAGCATTAAGGCTTGACAACGTGCCACAGAAATTTATCCTCTCCTGTCTCCTGTCTCCTGTCTCCTTCTTCAAATAAAGTTTGACACAGTGGTA
>CAZRLV010000475.1:0-2745 GCA_964600955.1 uncultured bacterium | reverse complement strand
GTGACAGCTTGACCCCCGGATCTCCATTCACCTGAGGCCGCGAAAAGCACCCCGGCCACACAATGATGAAGGGTCGTTTTCCCGGCTCCATTGGGCCCCAAAAGCAGGGTAATCTCACCGGGATTCAAGCAAAGGTCAATATCTTGCAGAGCACAAACATCATGAAAACGCTTACCAAGACCCCGAAGCTCAAGCATGATTAATTAAAAAGAGGGAAAGGGATCAAGGAGTCGAGGGGTTCAAGAACGAATATTCTTAACGACCATTTGATCGAGAAATCCATCTTTTTTTTCGCCCCATTCCGATAGTTCCTTCTTTCCCAAATCAATCCTCAAGCGTTGACGTATCTCCTAGATCCTCACCTAGTTCCTTGGCTTTAAGTACCCTGCGCATAATTTTCCCGCTACGGGTTTTTGGAAGTCCATCTACGAGCTCAATTTCATCTGGGATGGCCAGACTTCCTAATTCCTGTCGCACATGCATTTTAATATCACGGTCCAATCCTTCCGTCTCGGAAAAACCGTGCTTCAGGGTCACAAAGGCCTTGATGCTCTCACCTTTTACGTCGTGCGGTTTTCCAATTACGGCCGCCTCAGCGATGGCCTCATGCGAAACCAGGGCACTTTCAACTTCAGCCGTTCCAATGCGATGACCGGATACATTTAAAACATCATCCGCTCGTCCCAAAATCATGATATAGCCATCTTTATCACGCGTGGCCAGATCACCCGGAAAGTAGTTTTCACACAGGGAGTTCCAATAGACTTCATAACGCTCTGGGTCCCCAACAGGTGCGCAGCCCGGAAGGCCAGGGCTTTCTGATAATCAAAAAACCCACAGTATCCGGTGCCACAGGATTACCCCGACGATCTACCACATCGGCATCAATGCCTAGCAAGGGGACTCCGGCTTTTCCAGGTTTGGTTTTCATGGAGGGATAGGTTGCGATCATATGTCCCCCGGTTTCTGTCTGCCACCAAGTGTCTACGATACTGCAACGCTCATTGCCAATTTTTTTAGAATACCAGATCCAAGCTTCAGGATTTATCGGTTCTCCTACCGACCCAAGGGTCCTTAGAGAGGAAAGATCACATCCTTCAGGCCACTTATCCCCGTATTTCATGAAGAGGCGTACTGCGGTTGGAGCCGTATAAAAGACATTAACGCGGTATTTTTCTACAATTTTCCACCAGCGATCTGGCTCTGGAAAATCCGGCGCACCTTCAGAAATAACCGAGGTGACACCTACGGATAGAGGGCCGTAGATAATATAGCTATGCCCGGTAATCCAACCGGGGTCAGCAGTACACCAAAAAATATCATCAGAATTTAGATTGAAAACTGTACGGGTCGTGTAGTGGGTATAAAGTAAATAACCGGCGGTTGTATGTAAAACGCCCTTGGGTTTACCCGTTGTACCAGAGGTATAGAGGATAAATAGGGGGTCTTCAGAGTCCATAACCTCCGGCTCGCAGTGAGCGTCTTGAGCCGCCATCAATTCTTGGAAACTCGCTTCCTTTTCAAAGAGTTCGAAATCATCTCCCTGGCGCATACTTACCAGTATATGTTTTACAATACTCAGATCTTTAACGGCTTCATCGGTTACAGCCTTAAGATCCACTTTTTTTCCTTTGCGCCGAGTCCAGGTTGAGGTAATGACGACACTGGATTTAGCGTCCTCAATACGCAGCCTTAAAGCGGGCGCGCTAAATCCTCCATAGACTACGGAATGAATGGCGCCAATGCGAGCGCAAGCCAAAATGGCCACAATTTGATCCAGGGTCATGGCCATATAGATCGTGACGGTATCTCCCTTTGAGACACCCAGGCTTTTTAGGCCATTGGCACAACGATTAACTTCTTCCAGAAGTTCCCCATAAGTAATTTTCGATTCCTCGCCAATTTCATTGGTATAGATATAGGCCACCTGATTTCGGCGTCCGTTTTGCACATGTCGATCCAAACAATTCACCGTGACATTTAATTTTCCATTGAGGAACCACTGATAATGGGGGGGGTCCCATTTCCGAACTTGATCCCATTTCTGAAACCAGTCCAGTTCCTGATCAGCAATCTCTCCCCAGAACTTATCTGGGTTTTCAATGGATCGACGATACTGTGCCTCATAGTCTTGAATACTGACATAGGCTTGGGCTTCCATACGGTCTGGCGGTTGGAAGCTCTGGTCTACTTTGAGCAAAACCTTGTTTTCTGTCTCAGACATAGTTTCTCCAGGGCAAAATTATAAATTGAGAATAAAAGCATAAGGCCTGTGGAATCAAGAAAGCAAGAATTCCTGATTTCTATGTTTCCATCTCCTGATCCTGATTGCCATCCTCATCTAGTTTGCCCGATTAAATCAGGATTGGTATAGAATGGCCCAGACGATCTAAGGAGTCTCATGCCGCACCGTATTCGCATTGTTCAAGCCGACATCACCAAGCTTAAAGTTGACGCCATTGTAAATGCTGCTAATAAAAAGCTCCTGGGCGGTGGGGGTGTGGATGGTGCAATCCATCGAGCCGCAGGCCCGGGCCTGCTCCAGGAATGCAAGGAGCTGAACGGGTGTGCCACCGGCGATGCCAAGGTGACCCGAGGTCACAACCTCTATGCCAGACATGTGATCCATACAGTGGGACCGGTCTGGAAGGGAGGGACTTCCGGCGAGCCCCAGCTCCTTAGAGGGTGTTATCGCACCTGTCTGAAACTGGCCAGCAAAATGGGACTCAAATCTCTGGCATTTCC
>CAZRLV010000474.1:0-2746 GCA_964600955.1 uncultured bacterium | reverse complement strand
CTCATTGGCGTGATTATGTTCCTATTACCAGCACAGCGGCTGCGGTTGGATTTGGGCAGTTCCTTCCGCGTACTGCCGAAGGTTACAAGATCAATCCCTATGACCCTGAGCAAAATATTAAGGGGATCGCTATCATGATTAATGAACACCTACGCACGAAAAGCCTTAAAGACGCTTTGATTTTTTATAATGCTGGAGGGACCAAGCCCACACCGCAAGCCGCGATTGATTATGCAAACGCAATTATTAAAAACATGAAAAATTACTAGGCCGGTTATGAAAACTATATTTAGGAAAACCTTGACCATCGCTTTTTTACTGATTCTGACTACGGTTCAATTTGTTCAGGACTTGGAGCCCGCTCTAATTCGAAAGCATGCAGGGTTTGAGTTTGAAAGCTCCAAGAGAATGGCTGTGGAATCAGGCGAACTAGTTCTTGTGAATTGGCGCTCATCCGGGCGGGGCAGGTATTTTCAATTTGATTTATTCTGGGTGAAGGACAAGCATTCACCAGTAAAGAAGATCTCCGTTCCAGATCTACCTCATGAACTTTACGCCGGTGAGGCAAGTTTAGGTCAAACGGGTGCTGTCCCAAGACTGGAAGTTCGCGTGGCTCTGACTGGCCCCTTTTATTCCGCCCCCTACATATATAAAACCTACCGCTACTCCTGGCACGATGGAACGCTCATTTCTCGGACTCCCAAGCTCACGCGCCCCAAGGATGCGACCCAGTATTTAAACCTGGGTCGATATTTTCTGGCGCAAAAACAGTACCAGCGCTCAATCCATTTCTATGTGGAAGGCTTGAAGTTACAGCATGAAAATCCTGGATACGTGGATGAACCCATCCTGGCTGAGATTCATATTGATTTGGCCAAAGCCTATGTAGGAACTTCCAGAATGGACAAAGCTCGTAAGGTTTTGCATATTCTAATTGAGTCTTATCCGGCTACCTCTCAGACAAAAAGAGCCATCAGAATTTTGAAAAAGCTGCCGCGTTAGTAAACCAGGGTTCTTGGCCTAAAGCGTAGTCCGGTTTTCAAGAGTTTGTGATCCCAATTCCATCTCGCAAGAAACTGATCGAAGCTATAAGTTCTTTCATCATTACCTGTGGTGTCGTAATAGTAGATGAGCCTTTGACTGGAATCAAAGCCGGAGACCACAATCCAATGCAAGCGCGGCAGGGTTATGGATTTTCCAAGAGGTAGTTTTCGGACCTGATCTTTGGGACGAATCAAGACGATGATCGGCTTTTTCATGCGTAGAATTTGAAAAATCCTCGTGAGATCGACCTCGCTCTGTACCCGACTGCGTTTCAGATACTTTTCCAAAATATCTTGCACTCCACCGGGACGGGTTCCAAAGCGATAGAGTGGAACGCTTCGATTGGCAAAAGGCAGTCGGTTTAATAACGGGATGCTAAACTTTTTTTTACGAGTAGTTCGGAGCTGATCATAGGAAACATCATGTCCATAGTATTTAAGTACCCGAGTTGCACTATTGACTCCGCAGCTCCAATCATCGTCCTGGGTTTTAATTTGCGGCAGAGTCAGGCGCACCATAGTAGGTGGAGGAGTTCGGCGGGGTCGTGCCTCAAGGGCTGGGTTAACAAAAGATAAAAGAATGAGTGAACAAATTATGATGGTCATACCCTTGAGCTACGTAGTTGTACTGAAATGGTTTCAGATTGCAGCCTTTCCTGCTTGTTATTGTTATAATTGGCGTAATGGGATCAATTCGCTATTTTGTTTGGGGAGCTTTGTTTATCGTGTTCTCTTGGGCCAATTTAGTATTTGGCTTGCATTGCCCTGAGTGCGGGACTGAAAATGAGGAGCGATTTGCCTATTGTTTTCATTGCGGTGATTCGCTGGAAGAAGTAAAGCGCTTTCGAAAATTAATGGGAAGGGCGATCCCCGGTATTGAATCCCGAGGGAAACATCTGTTTTGTCCTTTTTGTGGAACTCCCAATCAAAAAACTTCCTCTTATTGTCACGAGTGTGGTGAGTCTTTGAAGGGGTTGGCGGCTCAAAGGCGTCGCCGTCGCAATTCGCTTCAAAAAACGAGGCCGGCCCCCAAGGAAGAAGTTGAATCAGAGGTGAAGACTTATCGCTATATGGGGGAGAATACTCCACCTTATTCAGAGGTAAAAAAGCCGGCTGCGAAGCACTTGCGCCTGCGTCCAGTTCGTAGGAAGTCGGCTCCCACTGCTCCTTCGTCTCCGGGTCCGATGACGGCAGTAAAATACCTTGAGCAACTTTCATCTAAAAACGGACAACCTGCAGGCATAGGTACGGACCCAAAATCCATCATGGGCTTCTTGAACGGGCTGATGAATAGCGGTGGAGCCACGAAAGTTATGGGGTTTCAAAGTATGCAGATCAATCCATCCCAGCTGGGTCAACTGCAACAAAATCCAGAAGTTCAAAAGCTTATGCGCCAGATGAAGTCCCAACCTTTCCAGCAACAGCTTATCAACAACCTGCAACTTCTCAAGCCAACCAAGCCAGAAGACCGGGAGGCCTACCAGGGGCAGGTGAATCAGATAAAGTCGCTACTGGAGATGCTAAATATCCAGTCCCAAGGCTCACTTCTGAGTCCTTGAATCAAGGAGTCAAGAATTCAGGAGACAGAAGTCAGAATGAAGACGAAGACTTTTTACGACCATTTGAATGGATCCCCCGGTCAAGCCGTAGGATGACGAAAATAGAGAACTATAGAACTACCGGAACTACAGAATCATCGGAAT
>CAZRLV010000473.1:0-2756 GCA_964600955.1 uncultured bacterium | reverse complement strand
ACAGGTGGGTGATCGTTTTCAGCCAAGAGAATAACTCCTTCTTTTTTTTAGCGTGAAGCCATCGCTTCCACAACAAATATCATATGCGACTTCCTTACCCGCCCATAATTCTACACTAATTTCATTACAGGTGAGTATCGCATCATTATAGGCACAGAGGGTTATAACTCTACCAATTCATCTTGATAACCATTTTAGTAACGAATACTGAAATACAGATAGCAACAAATAACGTAGACAAGGCATGAATCAGACAAAGGCCAATCAGTGATTTAAAAACCAGAGTCTCGACACCCGCCGAACTGATCCCAAAAATAGTGATTCCAGCTGCCAGGATTAGCCCGCACCAGAGATTGATTTTAGATAAGGCAAAACTCTGGTCCATCTTTGCTAAAAAATTAGCATCGACTTGGATAGCCAGGCGTATTTTCTCGACTTCAATTTCAGTAATCTTTCCAGAACTTAATTTTGCGTCAATTCCCATTTGCCTCCCTGGCATGGCATCTAAGGTGAACTTGCACGCTCTTGCAGACATGAGTTCAGCCCCGTTGACAATCGATATGTATTGTAAAATAAGAAGGAACAAAATACTTGCACACCCTAAATAGGCCCCGCCCATAAAAAGAGCGCTACCCACCAGAGTAGGAACCTCACAAATGCTACCCAACTTAACCAGAAAAATCAGGGAAGACCAAAAGACTATGAACTGATAACAGATTGTCCCAGAGATTATTACAGGTAAGACTCGCTTTGCAGTAGACGTAGGCTTACACCAAAAAGAAAAACATACCGCTACAGGAATCAAAAGATTAAGAAAAACCAGGAAATCTAAAACAAACGCTGAACTTAGCAAAGATGGCCCCACAATCAACCAAAAGAGAAACAGTAGCCCGAGCCAAAACCCCTGAGGAGGAGCTGGTTCCCAAGGCATTAATCCTGACAAAACCGTAGACCCACGACCCTGAACCCAAAGCAAAAACCTATTTCCTGATTTCACGACCTGCGTAGCACCCCCGTTTCAACCACAACTTATAGAGACGTCAAAAAATTATATGACAAAAATATCAATAATTGCTATACTTTTGTATGGCTTATGGAACCAAAAGCCCCTATTAGCTTTGAACGCGAGGATGAGGTCCCCGCACATTTGGTGGACTTGCTCAACGAGGTTGAAGCTACCCAGGCCTCAACCCCTACTCCCAGATTTAGAAATTCTAAAGCCGCTTTACTTGGCTTCATAGTCGGCGATGCTCTTGGGGTACCGGTTGAGTTCTGCCCCAGGGCCAGCTTAGAAAACACACCGGTCACCGCCATGCTTGGGTATGGCACCTATAACCTTCCTCCGGGAACCTGGTCTGATGATTCGTCATTAATGCTTTGCACCCTGGAAAGCCTGACGGAGGGCTTTGATCTTGAAGATATTGGAAGACAATTAGTTAGATGGCTATACCTGGGGCATTGGACTCCGGCTGGCAAGGTCTTTGGTGCTGGACTTTGTACTCAAAGGGCCATATCTAGAATTCGCAGAGGAGTCCCAGCGTCCAAATCAGGCGGAGAATCTGAATTTGAAAACGGAAACGGTTCTCTTATGCGAATTTTGCCTCTGGCAATTTCTACTCAAGGGCTAAGTCTGAAACAAAGATTCACTAGGGTTGAACAGGTTTCCGCTATTACCCACGCCCACGCCCAGTCTAAAATCACCTGTTGTCTTTTTGTGCAAATCATCCTTGAACTCTTGAAAGGATATGACTTTAAAGAAGCCCTGGCTAAGGCAGGGAGAAAAATCGAGCAGGTTTTCGTTGAACCTGAAGTCAAACCAGAATTGATACGACTGCGAAGACTCCTTAAACCAGGACTAGAAAACGAGCCGCCAGAAAACATCGCTTCATCAACCTATGTAATCCACACCCTTGAAGCCGCAGCCTGGTGCTGTTTGAATACAACCAGGTTTTCACACGCAGTGCTAAAAGCGGTAAATCTGGGAGACGACTCCGATACCGTCGCGGCCATAACAGGAGCCATGGCAGGTGCCCATTACGGCATCGAAGAAATCCCAACCCACTGGATAAACCAACTCGCAAAATCGAAGGAAATCGAGTCCTTGATTCACAACTTTCTGCTTGAAGCAGCTATGCTTTAAAAATAGCCTGCTCAGCCCCCCATTTAACAAAAAGATACGGCAAACCAATGGCAGCAATAAAAACACCACTGCGTCATCCTACGCCACCCCCTCCCCGTCATTCTCCGGCTTGACCGGGGGATCCATGCAAAAGGTGTGTGAAGAAGGGTTTAAGGGGGTTAGGCTATAGGCTTTAAGGTAAGAGAAGAGGCAACGGTTGGCTTCTTGCATTTCAAAACCTTACAGCCTAAACCCCTTCAGCCTTACAGCCTTTCTTCAAAGATGGATCCCCCGGTCAAGCCGTAGGATGACAAGAATGGGGGAAGGAACTAGAGAACTAGCGGCAGTATCGGAACTAAAGGAAGCAGCGGAATAAGCCCCCCCACCGCGTCATCCTGAACTTGATTCAGGATCCAGGGGTTTTGCCACGTGGAACGTAAAGAAATAGAAGATGGATACTGAATCAAGTTCAGCATGACGATGTTTTTGGGGCATTCATTCAAATGGTCGTAAAAAATCTTCATTCTGCATTCTGACTCCTGAATTCCGCATTCTTGAATTCCGCATTCTTGACTTTCGTCATCCTCTGGCTTGACCAGGGGATCCATTCAAATGGTCGAAAAGCTTTGTCAAGCAC
>CAZRLV010000472.1:0-2758 GCA_964600955.1 uncultured bacterium | reverse complement strand
GCGTTTTTTGAAAGAGGCTCAAATAAGGACCCCGTGGAAATCGCTGGTATGGGAATTGAGCAGGCTCGTGAATCCGGAAATGACTTGGTTATACTCGACACAGCGGGACGGCTTCAAATCGATGACGATCTCATGTATGAGTTGGAAAGAATGAGGGCCGCTACAGAGCCCGATGAAATTCTCCTGGTGATTGATGCCATGACCGGACAAGAGGCTGTAAAAGTTTGTCAGGCTTTCAATGAAAGGCTCGACTTGAGCGGTGTGGTACTGAGTAAATTGGATGGAGACGCTCGCGGCGGAGCTGCTCTATCCATCCGTAAAACCATCGGGAAGCCTATCAAGTATTCCGGGGTTGGTGAAAAGCTGGATGGAATTGAGTTATTTCATCCTGAGCAGATGGCGTCGCGTATTTTAGGAATGGGAGACGTGCTGGGGTTGGTAGAGAAAGCCTCGGGTGTCGTGGATGAGAAGAAGGCCCGCAGACTTCAGCGTCGCATGGGTTCTTCTGATTTTAATCTGGTGGACTTCTTGGATCAACTCAGCATGATTCGTAAAATGGGTCCCATTGAGGACTTAATGAAGATGATTCCTGGCATGGCCCGCTTTGGAGATCAGTTCAAGGGGATGGGGCGTGAGACGGGTCGTATTGTAGCCATCATTCAGTCCATGACCCTTCAGGAGCGTTATGATCCTTCCGTGCTCAACGCGGGTAGACGAAGACGCATAGCTCGAGGTTCAGGCACTACAGTTCAGCAGGTTAACCAGCTCATGAAACAGTTTGAGCAAATGAAACAGGTTATGAAACAATTCAAGAAAAAGGGTATGCTCAACCCGGCAAAAATGCTCGGAGGAAAACTGCCCTTTGGTTTTTAGGAGGAAAAATGGTCATTGTTAGATTAAAACGTGGAGGCACTAAGCGAAAGCCTTGTTATCGTATTGTTGCGGCGGATAGTCGTATGCCCAGAGACGGGAGAAATATCGAAGAGATTGGATACTATCATCCCTGCTCAGAGCCCGTAGCGTTCAAAGTTGATGCGCAGAGACTGAAGCATTATATGGATCACGGGGCTCAGCTCAGTGCAACGGTAGCATCCCAGGTCAAGAAGTTTGGTGTTTTGAAGGAACTTGAGGCGGGGGAATAGTTATGATGGTAGATTTCATTAAGTATGTAATTCAGAGTTTGGTGGATGCACCTGGGGAGATGAAAATCAAGGAAATCGAAGGGGATACGACCACTATCCTTGAGATTACCGTAGCGAAGTCGGATGCAGGTCATGTGATCGGCAAGCAGGGGAAAGTGATCAACGCACTGCGAGAGGTTGTTCGAGCCACAACTCGCAAGGGTGAGAAAAAGATCGTTATTGAGGTGACTTAAGATGGATTCTTTATCGGTTATTCGTAAGGTACTGGTCCGCTCTTTGGTCAATCCAAAACTCAAGGAAGTCCTTGGTGCCGAGCTTAAAGGGAACCTTGGAAACCTTGAGCAGGAGTTTGGAAGGTTGCAGCAGCATCGAGAAGGTTATTTGAAGCAATGTCGTGATCAGGATTCCAAGCCTGACTACGAGATTATGAAAAGAATGGCCATGGAAGAAGAGAAATACAAGTCGTCCAAGGCACAGATCGAGGCTAGACTGAAGGAAGTCTCTGGTTTGGCAGATGGTGAAGAGTATGTCCATGGCACGGTAGACTCCACGGTGGAAGTGAAAATTGGTGAGAATTGGCATTCCCTGATGACGGGAATGGAAGTTGTTTTGGAAAATGGAATCGTTAAGGAGATCAGAAAGCGGGACATCCAAATCTGAGGGTTTTGTCAAGGTAGGGTTTGTTAGAAAACCGCATGGATTGCAGGGGTTTCTAAAGGCCGCTTCTTTGACGGATTTTCCGGAAAAAAGGTTTCAGGTAGGTGAAACCTTGGATGTTTTATTGAAATCAGGTGCTATGCATTCTCATGAGATTGTGGAGTGTAAAGTTCAGAGCCCTGATTACCTGATTCGCTTCGAGAATATCGAGTCCCTTGAGCAGGCTGAGTTCTTTAGAGGAGCCTATCTCTGTGTGGATTCAAGCAATCGTAAGGCTCTTGATTCTGGAGATTTTTATCCCGATCAGCTCATTGATCTTGAGTTATTGACCTCGGATGGACGATCACTGGGTAGGATTTCTGATGTGCAGGTTTTGCCGGCGAATCCTGTTCTGGTCATTGACTCGGCTGCAGGCGATGGAGAGTTCATGGTTCCCTTCGTACAGGCTACAGTGGGAAGCGTCGATCTAGACGAGGGGCAAGTTTCGCTTGTACCCCAGATCGACCGGGAGAATTTCAGATGATTCAGATTGACATCTTAAGTATTTTTCCCGGAAACCTCATGGACTGGTTGCAGACCAGTATTCCTAAAATAGCTCAAAAAAAAAGAGCTTGAGCGTAAATCTGCATAATTTGAGGGAGTATACCCAGGATAGACATCAAAACGTGGATGATGCGCCCTACGGCGGAGGTCCCGGTATGGTTATGCTTCTGGGGCCGATTATTTCTTGTTTGGAAGGGATAAAAGCAGAAAATACAGGAAAAAAAACACGAGTTTTAATGACATCGCCGGATGGGAAGGTATATAATCAGCGGCTCGCGGCAGATCTTGCTCGTGAAGAGCACCTCGTTTTGCTCTGTGGACATTTCAAGGGCATAGATGAGAGGGTCTCACATTGGGTGGATGACAGGATCAGCATCGGGGATTATGTGTTGAGCGGAGGAGAGATTCCCGCTCTG
>CAZRLV010000471.1:0-2759 GCA_964600955.1 uncultured bacterium | reverse complement strand
AAAATAGTTACCCTTCTGCTTCCGCCTTCCCGCTCTTCTCTTATTCTATAGTTCTTCTAGTTCCTTCCTACTCCTCTTTTCTTAAACCTTTCGTGTTTTTTGTGGTTAAATCTCTTCCTCTTCTCACGATATTGGTGGATTCAGGGTATCGAAAATCCAGCGTGAGAGATCGCTGTAGAGGTAAACGATCGCACTGAGAATGGCCCCTAGTATTAAGAGTCCCATTAGAAATCCCAGCATTTTATCTACGCTATCTGATTCTTCATCATCTGGTGTTGCCATTTTTCTCCTCCAATTGGTCCAGAAAGGCGTGTATAAGTATTGGGGCGGGAAACCCTGAGTTTTCTAGTAGAAACGGAAACATGGAAATCCCAGTCAATCCGGGCAACGTATTAACCTCATTGATATAGAGTTCACCACTAGAACTGAGAAAGAAGTCTACGCGGGCCATTCCCCTCCCCTGCAAGACACGCATCGCTTCTTTAGCCAGGCTTTGGATTTTCTCGTGAGTGCCAGATGAGAGATCAGCCAGAGTTGTAGACACTGAACTAGCACTCTCATATTTTTCCTCGAAACTGTAAAATCCCTTATCTGCTCCTCGAACCTCACCCACATTCGAGGCGATCCAGACTCCCTCTTTTTGAAGAAGAGCGCATTCAAGTTCGCGTCCCTCCACCTCAGGCTCAACCAGGATTTTAGAGTCGAGGTCAAAAGCACGCTCCACGGCTTTTGAAAAATCACCGTCAGGAGCAACCCGACTCACCCCAATTGATGAACCCTGACGGGCGGGCTTTATATAGAGCACCTGCCCTGCAAATGGGCGAGCGCAGGTATCTCCTTTGACAAACCAAGAAAAATCACAAACGGGAAGACCATAATCGCGCAAAACCAGCTTAGTCAAAACCTTGTCAAAACAAATCATGGAGGACTCAACGCCACACCCCGCGACCCTATGATTGAGCGACTCCAAAAACGCTAAAATTCTGCCGTCTTCTCCAAAGGTTCCATGAATCACAGGTAAGAACCCTAAAATGGATTCACCATTCACCCCCAAAGTGGGTAGTGAGGTGAAAAACTGATCCAGTGGCTTTGAGTCCTGCTCATCCTTTACGGATAATAGATTGCCGCTACCTTGAATAAAGCCATCATCCCAGAAAAGAGACGCCCTTAACTCTTTGTTAAGATAAACAAAAAATGGGGTTGCCCTCTCACGGGGAAAAGCCCGAAAAAGAAAGCGCCCTGAAGCCAAGGACACCGAAGACTCCGCTCCAGGTCCACCCACCAAAATCCCAACCGTTTTATGATCCCCGGAACAACGCATAGATAAAAACCAAAACCAAGCCAAATTCTACCCTTTTGAAGCCAATTTTGTCAGTCTTTTTTGAAGAATAGGCTAAAAGGCTGAGGGACGAAAATAGAGAACTATAGAACTATCGGAATGGGGGAAAGAAAAAAATAGTTACCCTTCTGCTTCCGCCTTCTCACTCTTCTCTTATTCTATAGTTCTTCTAGTTCCTTCCTACTCCTCTTCTCTTCAACCTTTCGTGTTTTTCGTGTTTTTCGTGCCTTTCGTGGTTAAACATCTCCTCTCCCCTCTTGACTCCCCAACTGCTTCTCCTCTATTTTCAGAATTGTGAAATCTCTGGATTTTCTAAATATTGGCCATCGTGGCTTGACCAGCAAAGCTCCTGAAAACACTCTTTCCAGTTTTTTATGGGCTCTTGAGAAAGGGGCGTCGGGTTTTGAACTCGATGTGCGTCTGACCCAGGACAGGGAGATAGTTGTCATTCACGATTCTGATATGGGTCGTACCAGTACAGGTCATCATCAAATCAGCACTTCTACTCTCAAGCATCTAAAGCGCTTTGACTTCGGATCCTGGTTTCATCCTGATTTTGCAAAAGAACCCATTCCCACGCTAACCGAGGTTTTTGATCGCTTTCCAAAAGCCCAGATTATTGTAGAGATTAAGGCTCGTCATATGGAAGCGGCATTGGCAGACCTGATGAAAAGCCGTTGCTCAGAACGCATCATTTTTACATCGTTTTTTATGAGTATTCTTAAGAAGTTGCATGCTCTCGCTCCCGATCTAAAGCTTGGAATCAATATTGCCCAGAAATTTGGATGGCAACGCAAGGTTCAAGGAGTTACTGAACTTGGTCTGTACTCAGTCCATATGGAACAGCGATTTGTAAATCCACAGGTCATGGAAGCCATTTCAGGTGGAAACTTAAAATTGATCCCATGGGTTAAAAAAAGCTGCGAAAAAGAGCGCTTACTGGAGCTGATTGAAATGGGGATCGATGGCCTGATCTCTGGGACACCTGCCGACGTGGCCAAAGTTATCTCAACCCTTAATTGCCAAAAGTTCGATCTGAAACAGAAGGGTTGAGCCCGGCAGAATCTGCTTAATTTTTCTTGATCCGTAGGCTAGATGCGGTGGAACCCTTACCAGGACAGACTGTCCAACCTTCATCTTTGAAAGCATGTGATTCCACCCCGCAATGACTTTGCCACCTAAAACGAATTCGAAGGGTTTTCCCGAGAAAGCAGAACTGTCAAAAAGAGTCCCATCCTCAAGCCAGCCTGAGTAGTTTACGACAACTTTTTCACCCCTGACGGGAGTCCTGGAGCTTTGAGTTTCCTTTAATATCCAATACTTCAAGCCTTCCTCAGATCTTTCTTTTAGCCCCATGATTTCAGGGGTGGTTTCAGGCAGTCCCGAAGCTTCAGCCGAGATCAAAGCCACCTCGAAAACA